>DAIOGL010000006.1:11883-21940 GCA_036745235.1 Sulfuritalea sp. | reverse complement strand
TGCGGGTCAGCGGCACGGTCAAGCTGAACAAGTCGACCTTGGCGAGCGGCCAGCGGATCGACTGGTCGGTGGCGACCAGCGCCACCAACGATCCGGGCAACCTGATCCCGGCGCTGACGCTGACGAGCGCGCAGGAACTGCAGGCGAGCGGCAGTGCCGCGATCGACCTGTTCGGCTTCGTCGTGGGCAGCGGCGACTTCCAGCTCGACAGCCAGACCGTCGATGTCGACCAGAACGGCAACGGCGTGTTCTCCCTGGCCGAAAAGGACCTGCAGGATGCCAGCCTGTTCCGGGTCGGCCTCAGCAACCTGAACCTGTTCGTGGGTGTCGGCGCGAGCCTCGGCCCCACTGGCGTCCCGGTGACGACCAACGCCATCGGCTTCTCGATCACGTCCGGTTCGCTGGGCGTGGCCATCGTCAAGGCCAATCCCGAGATGACCGCCGGCGACAATCGCACCTATCTGGCGACGACAGCCTCGGTGGGGCAGGCCGCCTTCGTCGGGCTGCCCTCCGATCTCAGCATCAAGGCCGCCGACATGTCGATCGACATCAACCGGGCGTCCGGCAACGTGCCGCTGACGTCGCCGGCACGGCTCGCGACGGCGCTCGACTGGACCAAGGCGATCGATCTCAACGGCGACGGCGTCTTCGGCGACGTGGTCGTCGCAGGCGGCCGCACCATCACGCTCGCGGGTCAATTCACCGGCGTTTCCGGCAAGCTCGGACTCAGTGCCTTCAACGTCCTGCAGGTCTTCGCCTCGTTCGACATGACGATCCGGACCGTCGATGTCGATCTGAACGGTGACGGCCTGATCAACCCGGCGGTGGACCTCGACGACGCGCAACTGCTGGCGATCGAGCTCCAGTTCCTGCAGTTGAACCGCGCGGCCGACATCAACGGCGACGGCGTCGCCAACGCGGCCGACACGGCCATCTACGATGCGCTCAAGCCGTCGTCGGTCTCCGGCACGCCGACCCTGCCGGGATTCTTCGTCGGCGTTCCGGGCAGCGTCGGCTTCCAGGTCAACAGCGGCCGGCTGACCTTCGCGACGATCAAGGCGAATGCCGACCCGGCCAAGGGCATAGACGTGGCGCGCACCTACACCGCGATTCTTGCCGACATCCAGGGTGCGCAACTGGTCGGACTGCCGGACGGCATCGTGATCGAGGCGACCCGCCTGAACTTCGCCTCTAACGAATCGTCGCTGTCGACGCCGACAACCAAGGTCGGCCTCAACTGGACGAATTCCGTCGATCTCCAGTCGTCGGCCACCATCTTCGGTGCCGACCCGGTCGTGATCGGAACGCGGACGATCGCCCTCACCAACGCCGACGCGGGTCTGTCGATCGGCGGCGCGGTGAAAGTCAATCTCATGGGCTACGTGCTCGCCGCCGGCGAGTTCAGCTTCGACCAGTCGTTCGGACTGAACGGTTCCGACGGCGCCATCACGCTGGCGAATGCGACCGGCCAGCGCCTGGCGCTCTCGAACCTGAACTTCTTCGTCGGGGTCAATGGTGCCTTCGTCGCGGACGCCGACGGCAACGTTACCGGCATCGACACGACGAATGCCATCGGCTTCAGTGTCGACCATGCCAGCCTCGATCTGGTCATCGTCAAGGAAGGCACGGGCACCCGCAGCTGGATGGGCGTTGCGGCGAACGTCGCCGGCATGGCGATCCACGGCTTGCCGGATACCTTCGAACTCGAGATCCTCAATCTCGCCCTGCGCTACAACGGCGCCGCGACCGACGGCAGCAGGCTCGACTGGGCCAGCCTGGATACCGGCCTGGCGGGCGATCCGCTCGGAATCGGCGGCAGCGGCCTCGCCGAGATCCAGCGCACCACGAACATATCGATTACCGGCCAGCTCTATCTCAACATCTCCGGGTTCGTCATGGCGATGTCGAGCTTCAGCATCGAGCAGCAGTCGGGCCTGGCGCTGAACGACACCAAGGGCGTGACCATACCGCTGGCCCTGCCGGGACAGCCCGGTGCCAGCATCCTGATGGTTCGCCTTACCGGAGCCTATGTCTTCGTCGGCGTCGGCGGCGTCATGAACAAGAGCGGCTACGCCAACGTGACGGCCTTCGAGAACGACCTCGTGGCGGCCGGCGCCGTCGGCTTCTTCATCAACAATGCGAATCTCGACCTGGCCATCGTCGCCGAGGCGCCGACGGCCGGCGGCCGCAAGTGGATCGGCGTTTCGGCAAACATCGCCAGCCTCGGCGTCACCGGGCTGCCCGACGCATTCACCCTGAAGATCAAGGATCTCCAGTTCGTCTATAACCAGGCGGCCAGCGACGGCAAGCGCATGGACTGGCAGGGCCTCGCCGGAAGCGGCTTCGGCGTCGGCCTCGGCAGCCTGGCGCAGTTCGACAATGCGGTCGAATTCAAGGTGGCCGGCACGGTGCTGGTCTCCATCGAAAACTTCGTTTATGTGAGCGGCAGCGTGGCGCTGCAGCGCAAGGAGTTGTTCGTCAAGACGGTCGGCGCCGCCAGTTCCACCCGGATGTCGGTGCTGACGATCGGCGCCAACAACCTGCGCGCCTTCGTCGGCATCGGCGATGCCGACAGCAACAATGACGGCGAAGTCGACGACGCCGCGACGCTGGCGCTGAACACGGTCGGCGTTTCGCTCACCATCGACAACCTGGCGATCGTGCTCGCCAAGCCGGTCGTCGCCATCGGCGCCACACCGAGCACCAAGAGCTACTTCGCGTTGTCCGGCAGCGGCAGCGCCAGCCTCGTCGGCGTCGACGGGGTGGACATCGGCGGACGCGTCTCGATTTCGATCAACAAGGGCAAGGACGGCGCACTCAACGCCCCGGCGATCGATTTCGTCGCCAGCGCCACGGCGAATCCGGATGCATGGGGCGGCTCCGCCGGCCTGAAGGCGCCGACGGGCCCGGCGGCCAGCCAGTTCGTGATCGTCGACTTCGCCGAGAGCAATCTCCTGAAGGTCTCCGGCTACGTCACGGTCTCGATCGCCGAGTTCCTCCATCTGAGCGGACAGTTCTCGTTCAGCCAGAGCGGCACGCCGCAGACGGTCACGGTCGCCGGCAGCGGTGCGACGAAGCAGGTCAATGTAATGACCATCGGCGCCCGTGACGTCAATGCCTTCGTCGGCATCGGCGGCCCGTACTTCGTCGACTCGAACGGCGACGGCATCATCGACGCCGGCGACACACCGCAGTCGGACGGCGCGATGGGCTTCGTGCTGCGCAACGTCGAGTTTGCGCTGGCGCTCTTCAAGCCGACCAACGTGGCAGCGGACCACAGCAGCTATTACGCGATCAAGGCCAGCGGCGGGGCCGAGGTCGTCGGCATCGACGGCATCACCATCCGTGCAGACGGCCTGGGCGTCGAAATCAACGGTGGCAAGAACAACGCCGGTGCGGCTGAAGCCCTCAACCTGCTGACCAGTCCGGCGTTCTCCGCCAACCACGGGCTGGTGGTCGAAACGGGCAGTGATCCCGACGGTGCAGGCGACCTGCCCGCGCCGTCGGTTACGCTCGCCTACACCGCCGGCGTCATCCGGGCTTACGGCAACGTCACGATCAACATCCAGGACTTCGTATACGTCAGCGGCTCCTTCGAATTCCTGAAGAGCGCCGCGCCGCAGACGGTATATCTGAGCAATGGCACCAGCAAGACGGTCAATGTGCTTACCGTCGGCGCCAGCAACGTCAACGCCTTCGTCGGTACGGGTGACCCGGACAGCAACGGCGACGGCGTCTTCAACGGCAGCGACGATCCCGCCGCCCACGGCGCCATCGGCCTGGCAATCACCGACCTCGACTTCGGCCTGGCCCTGTTCAAGCCGATCGCGGCGGCCGATACGTCGAGCTACTACGCACTGACGGCGAGCGCCGCCGGCATCAGCCTCGTCGGCGTGCCCGGCGTGCTGCTGAATGCAGGCAGCCTGACGGTCGCCGTCAACGGCGCCAGCGTGACCGGCACGGGCGGCTCGACCCCGACCGGTCCCCCTGTCCCGGTCATCAACTTCGCCGACAACAGATCCAGCTTCGGCAGCGGCGGATTCTCGGTCGGCACGGGCGGCGGCAGTCCGGTCGTCCTCAACATGTCCTCGCGCATCATCGCTGCCTCCGGCGACGTCTCGATCGGCCTCGATTTCAATACCGACGGCGTCGCGGAAATCACCCTCTCCAGCTTCATCTCCTTCGAACAGTCGTTCCGGCCGAACGGCTCCTCGGTCATCAAGATCGCCATGACGAACCTGTCGTTCGTCCTCGGCGACCCCGCCGACCCGATCTTCGAACTGAGCGGACTCTCCGGCTACTTCCTGATCACCCAGCAGGGCATGGCCGCGAGCATCCAGTACGACCAGTACCTCGCCCCCGCGCCTCCGCTGCACATCTACGGCGGCGGTGCCGACATCTCCATCGGCGGCAGCCTCGCGGTCGAGATCAACACCACGAACGCGGCGGTCAATGAAACCTTCGTCATCGACAGCGCCGGCAACACGAAGACGATTTCGATGCAGAAGGGTCCGTTCCTGAGGCTCTCCGGCTCGATTTCGCTCGGCGTCACCTTCTCCGACTCCGGCGTCTCCACGCCCTTCGTGCTCAGCGGCAACTTTGCCTTCGAACAGATCACGCTGGTCGATCCCAATCCGGGCGACGCCGTGCCGGCGCCGAAGGCCGTGCGCGTCGCCGCGTCGGACGTCACGGCCACCGTGCTCGGCGTCGGCCTGACGGGCGGGCAGGGCGGCTTCGTCTTCTCCTCGGCGGGCATCGCCGGCCAGTTGCGGGTGACGGCGGATCTCTCCACCGGCGATCCCGGCGTGCCGGCGCTGGGCGGCGACGTGCTGCTGCAGATCAACACCACCGGCCAGGCGGTGGACCAGACGATCGCCGTCGGCAACGCCAATATCGCGATCAAGTTCTCCGCGTCCGAAGGCAACGTCGTGCGCTTCGCAATTCTGAATGCATCCGTCTCGGTGCCGCCGTTCTTCGAGCTGACCGGCGACTTCACCATTCAGACCGACGGCGACATGACGCTGTATGGCGCGCGCAACGTCGAGATCTTCCTGGGTTCGATTCCCACGGGTCAAAAGCTTCGCGACGATGCCGGCGTGCTCAACCCGAACGCGATCGGTCTGCTGGTGAGCAACGCCACCCTCGGCCTCGTGAAGTGGGCCTCGACGCCGGGCGCCGCGGCGCGCTATGCCGTATATGCCTACGGCGAGGCCAGCCTGGTCGGCCTCGACGGCCTGACCATCAGCGGTTCGGTCACCGTGCGGCTCAACAACTCCGGACAGGCTCTCGACAAGTCGATCATCCTGCCCTCGGATCCGCTCGCCGCGGTTCCGGTCGCATCGAACGGCAAGGACGACGATGGCGACGGCCTGATCGACGAAGCAGGCGAGCAGGCGGCGGTCCGCGTCAAGTTCAGCTCGGCCGCCAAGCTCGAGGAGTTCTCCGCCGGCTTCAACGAGGCGGGCGAAATCGACCCGGATACGGTGGTGACGATCAGCGCCGCCGGCGTCTTCACCGTTTCGGGCGCCGTGGTGTTCACGCGCACGCCGACCGGCCAGGTGAATGTCGACATGCCGCTGGCCTCGGTGAAGATCGCGATACCGAACGACTCGGGCGGGCTTCAGGAAGTCTTCGGCATCAGCGGCGCCGCACGCTTCAACTTCGGCGGTCCGCAGGGCTTCCAGCTCGAAGACATCCGGGTCAGCGGCTATTCGATCTTCGGCGTCGGCGCGACCATTGCCGCGCCGGCGTCGACGCTGCGCGCGCCGACGGCCGACCTCGCCAATCCGGCGTCGACGTCGATCGTCAGCATCAACGATCTCACTTATCTCGCCGTCACCTACCAGGATCCGAACCGTGCCGGCATGAACGAGGCCTCCATCCTCGATGCCGCCGCGGAATTCAACATCGCCGTGACCGGGTCGGACGGAGCTTCCATCCCGGGACTCACGATCAACAACGCGGCGGTGCAGAAGTTCGCGGATGCCACCAACGACCGCACCTTCCTCTATCCGGTGCTGATGACGGATGCCTTCAAGGCCGCGGTTGCCGGTTCCACCAGGGGCGTCACCGTCACCGTGACCTTCGTCGATGCCACCTGGTCCGACCAGCGCGGCGCCAACGGCGCGTCCGAGGTCGAGCGCTTCACGCTCTACACACCCGCGCCGGGCGCCGCCGCGCCGTCGGCGCAGCCGTACGCCACGCTCGCCAGCCCGGCCAACGGCGCCACGGCCAGCCTGGCGACACTGAATGCCCAGCGCTACATCGACGTCACCTTCTTCAGCCCCACCGGGGCCGCACTCGACGCCTCGAGCGTCGACGGCAACGAACTGAAGATCACCGGCGCCGGCGCAGCCAACCTCGCCAAGAACGCCGACGGCACGGTCATCGCCACCGTGATGAACGTTTCCGGCAACACCTATCGCTACCTGCTGTCGACGCGGACCGGCGTCGATGCGAAGGAGATGTTCGTCGCCGGCGATGTCAGTGTCCAGGTCGTCGCCGGCAGCTGGAAAGTCGGCGCTGGCGACACGGCGGTATCGAACATCCGCACCGACGAAGTGTTCACGGTTTCGGCGTCGCTGCAGACCGCGGCGACCGGATCGAACGCCATCGCGCTCGGCCCGCTGTCGCTGCAGGGTCCATCCATCACTCTGGCCAAGACGCAGTTCAAGGACGGCAAGCTGATCCTCACCGTCGCCATCGGTGTCGATGTGGCGAGCCTTGCCTTCGGCGGCTCGCAGGGCACGGCGAGCCAGACGTCGAGCGGCATCACTGCCCAGCTGACCGGCCTGCTGGGCACCTTCGACGTCAGCGTCGATGTCTTCAAGGCGCTGGGCGCCATCACCGGCGGCGGCAACCTGCTCGAGGCGTTCAGCGTGCCGGGCAAGTTCGGCATTCAGATCGGCAGCCTCAAGGTCGAGATCCCCAATGCGGTGAAGATCACCGCCAGCGGCATCATGTTCAACTGGGATCCGAACTACGATCCCGCGGCGAACAACGGGGCGCGCCAGAGGATTCTCGTGGTGCAGCAGGCGTCGATCACCTTCCCGGCGTTCGGCGTCACCGGGCAGATCAATCCCAACGACGGCAGCCCGGGCCTTGTTGTCTACACGGACGGCTTCGACGTCGGCGAGGCGCAGCTCATCTACAAGCCGGGCGCCACGGGACCGAACGCGATGTCGCAGACCTCGGGCGGAACCGGCAAGATCGGCATCGCCGGCATCCTCGAGTTCGACGACCTGCGCGTGGGGGTGACCAACTTCAAGGTCACCTTCGGCCAGGCGGTTGACTTCAGCGGCACGATCTTCTTCGCTTCGGGCGGGGCGAAGTTCCTGCCCGGCAAGGCTGTTTCCGCGACGATCAGCGATCGCCTCTCGGCCGAGCCCGACATCGCGCCCGGGGTACCGAACACCGAGGCCGTCCGCGTCGCTCTCGAGTTCGAGCACGGCAAGGTCAAGGGCATGATCTTCAACGCCGATACGTTGAAGATCACGCTCGGCTCCTTCCTGACGCTGAACGCCACGGATATCGCCATCAACACCTCGGCAGCGGCTGACGAAGAGATGGTGAGTTTCCGTTCCGTCGGGGCCGAAGTGACGATCGGCTCGCTGGTGCTCGGCGGCGAAGGCCGCAACTTCGCCTTCCTCGGCGACGGCACCTTCGTCACCAAGCCCGGATTCGGCGTCTTCATCAGCGTCGGCGCGGCCACCGGCGAGAGCTTCAAGTGGCCGTCGTGGCTGCCGATCAAGATCAACGAAATCGGCATCAGCTGGCCGGACATCCAGAACGATCCGACCAACTTCCTGCTCACCCTCTCCGCCAGCGTCACCGGCTTGCAGGGCATGTCCGGACTCGAGTTCTCCGGCTCGATCGAGGGCGTCAAGATCGACGTGGGCAAGCTGCTGCGCGGCCAGTTCCCGATCGTGGACATCGCATCCATCGGCGTCTCGGTCGAGGGCGACATGTTCGGCGGGCACATCAAGGCCGGCCTGATCGGCGGCATCCTCAAGCTCGATGCCAGCGGCGCGATGATCGACAGCTTCGACACGACGACGCCGGTCGAGGCCCGCGTCTTCTTCGTCGGCGTCGAGGGCGGCTTCTCCTTCTCCGGCGTCGGCGGCTTCGGCATCAAGTTCGCCATTTCCGAACTCGGGCCGCTGGGCGTCTATATCTTCGCCTCGATCCCCGGCGGCATCCTGCTCGAGCCCAACACCGGACTGTCGATCAACGACTTCTCGGCCGGCGTCGAGTTCTTCAAGACGCTGCCGTCGATCGACAAGCCCGAGGAGCTGCGCGGTCCCGAGTTCCAGCTGCCGACCGCCGTTTCCGCCGAGCAGTGGCTCGCCGGCGTCAAGCAGCAGGTCGTCAAGCAGTACCAGGCGATCCAGGCCGATCCGTCGAAGAACGGCTTCACTGCCGCCTTCACCTCGCCGATGCTGATCACCGGCGGCGCCAAGATCTTCACCATCTACGCCTCGCAGCAGACCTTCAACGGCGAAATCATCCTGCGCATGAGTACCGACGGAAAGATCCTGGTCGTCGGCAAGCTCAACTTCGCCGCGGACAACCTGAGCATCACCGGGCGCCTCTACGCCGACCTGTCGAAGATCGCCTCCGGCGAGGCCACCGTGCTGTTCCTCGCGGACATTCCCGATCAGGTGCAGCTGCTCACCATCGACGGCCGCTTCAAGATGGGCTTCCGCAACCCGAATACGGGCGAGGAAGCCACGTTCACGGTCGTCGATCCCAAGACCGGCAAGCCGTACGCGCGGATCATCGGACCGAGCGACGGCGGCGTGGTCGGCGTCGGCGCGCTGACAGGCCGCGGCTACATCGTGGTCGACATCCCCGTCGGGCCATCCGGCGCCGCGCTGAATGTCGATACCGTGACGGACCTCACGCCGGAATTCAAGCTGGCTCCTGGAAGCACGGTGACGCTGGACAACACGCAGGCACCGGTGCTGGTGGATGGCAAGTTCTGGTACTGGGTCACCGGCGATTCCGGCGCAACGGGAACCGTCAGCCTCATCTGGCTGAAGGAGACCTGGTCATACACCTCAGCCGAAGGCACGGAGGTCTACAACCCCGGCGGCGCCTACCAGGATGCCGACAATGTCTGGCAGGGCGAGGTCGCGAGCACCGTCGCCGCCATTCCGGTCTTCATGATCCCGTTCGTCGATGTCCGCCTCGTGCCCTCGTCCAGCGGCGAGATCGACGATGCCACGCTGCAAAGCTTCGCGACCAGCGGTGTCACGCTGTTCCGCAAGGACCTGGCCGGCGACCGCGAGATCAGCCGTCTGACCCCGGCGACCAACAAGAAGGCGTGGATTTCGCTGGGCGACGGCAAGGTGCGGCTCTTCTTCGATCCGAGCGACACCGATCTCAAGGCCGGCGTGTATTCCCTGACCGTCGCCGCGACTGCGGCCTGGCACGATTCCTCGGGTTCCGTCAGCGACGAAAACAAGCAGTTCACTTTCGAACTGGTCGACCCGCAGTCGCAGGTGGTGGGTCCGTTCAGCGCCACCCATCCGTCGGTCGATGTGAATGTCGCGAACAAGCCGGCCGGCGACGTCTACATCGACGTGGTCTACAAGGCGACGCCGGGTGCGGCGCTGGATTACGCCTCGATCCTCGACAGCGGCCAGGAGTTCGACGTGAATGGCCTCGACAACGTGGCCGGCCTCGATCCGGTGAACGGCGTCCCGACGCCGATGGCCATCGTCATCGACGCCAACGGCATCGCGAGCTACGAAACGGTGGCCCAGCCGACAACGGACGTCAATGGCGACGGCGCGGTCAACGTGCAGGACTGGTATGCGCTGCTCGCCAACAAGGGCGTCACGCAGTTCCGCTACTCGACCACGATTCCGGACTTCAGCTCCGGCGTCGTCAGCCTGACGTTCAAGGCCTATACCAGCGCCGGCGTCGGCTGGCGCGACAGCGCGGGCAACGGATCCGTCCTGGCGGACGCGCAGGAGTTCTACGTCGAAGGTCCGACCGTCAAGCTCGTCTCGCCGGGCGCGGCGGGGCAGATCGACATCGGCGCGCTGAGGGG
>DAIOGL010000006.1:0-11783 GCA_036745235.1 Sulfuritalea sp. | reverse complement strand
ACGGTGAATATCGAGTTCATCGCCGGCAGCTGGTCGCTTACCGCCAACACGCAGCCGGTGCCTTCGGTCACCAGCATCAGGCTGACGAGCGCGCAATGGCTGACGGTGGACTTCGACAACGTGCCGGCGGGCTACGCCATCGATCCCGCCTCCATTACCGATTTTGCGGCCGAGTTCTCGCTGACCTACACCGGACTCAATACCGCGAAGACCGGCACGGGCACCATCGCGCTGGTGACGGACATCGCGCCGCAGCGCATCGGCGAGACGAACAGCTACCGCTTCCGCGTCTCGGGCAATTTCGCCGCCGACAACACGCAGACCGTCAGCCTGTCGTTCATCGACCAGTCGTGGTCCTTCACCAGTGCGACTGTGGCGACCGCGACCAACCAGACGGCCGATGCGACGACGCTGGCCGCAGCCAGCAAGAGCTACATCGACATCGCGCTGACGCCCTCGGTCAATGTCACCACGCCCACGTCGCCGTACTCGATCGTCAGCACGCCGAACAATTCGCAAATCGAGCTGAACGGCAACGGCATCACCGGACCGCCCCTCAACCCGACCGGCACGGCGACGAATCTGGGCAATGGCGTCTACCGCTATTACGTCGATGCGAGCCGCTTCCAGATCAACGCCGACGGTGCCGTGGACCTGGTGGTCAGCGCCGGCGCCGTCGCGGACAGCCACGGCGTCACCAACCGCGCGACCCACCAGCAGTTCGCCGTCCAGGGCACCACCGCCAGCATCGCGGGTCCGGCCGACGGCGGCCTGATCGGCCTTGCCTCGCAGAACAACCGCGGCTTCCTCGATATCACCTTCGGCTTCCCTGCAGGACGGCTGCCCAGCCTCGACACCATCTATGATCTCGGCGCCGAATTCAGCGTCGATCCCTCCACCGGACATACGATCCAGCTGGACGGAACCCAGGCCCCGGTCCTGATCGCCCAAACCGGCAATACCTACACCTTCCGCTACTTCACGCTCGGCTCTTATACCAGCGGGCCGGTCACCATTAGCCTGATCGCCGGTGCCATCGGCTTCACCGACGGCTCCGTGAGCACCTCGGCCGACACCATGAGCGTGGCGACGCCGGCGACGGCCAACATCGGCTACATGGATGTCCGCTACCAGCCGATCACCGGCTACGTGCTCGATGCGGATTCCATCACCGATGCCGAGGCCGAGTTCGTCCTCGGCGGCGCCGGCGCCGGCGTCACGATCTCGACCGCCTACGCGCCGATCCGCCTGACCAACAGCAACACCTTCCGCTACTTCCTGTCCGGCGACTTTGCGGCCGGCGCGGTGACGGTCGCATTCCAGGCCAACTCGGTCTATTCGGTCGCCGCCGATACGGCAGGCGTCATCGACACCACCGGTCGCGTCGGCAACCTTGCCACGGCCCAGCGCTTCACCGTGGTGTCGCTGACCGCAACCCTCGCCGATCCCCGTTCCGGTGCCGGCACCGATGCCGACCAGCTGAACGAACGCGGCTACTTCGACGTCACCTACGCGCTGAACGGCGCCGACCGGATCGACGTCGCCTCCGTTACGGACCTCGATCCGGAATTCACCGTCGCCATCACCTCGGGCACCGGTACCATCGCCCTCGACAACAGTCAGGCGCCCACCCGGATCGGAACCACGGGCTACACTTTCCGCTACTGGTACACGGGCACCTTCAAGACCGGCGACCTGCAACTGACCTTCGTCAACGGTTCCTTCAACTATCTCGATGCGTCGGGCACGGCGACGGCCAGTTCCGGCGTCGCGCCGCTCACGCTGACGGGCGTTGCAAGCAGCACCTGGCTCGACGTCCGCTTCACCAGCGTGGCCGGCGTGGCCCTCGACGCAGACAGCTTCGCCAACAGCGCCAGCGAGATCCGCCTGTCCGGCTCGGGCCTGGGCGGCGCAGCCCTGCAGACGGCGGCGCCGACGCTCGTTTCGAGCAACACGGACGGCATCGACAACAACGGCGACGGCGTGGTCGACGAAGCCAACGAGACGGTCTACCGCTACTACGTGAGCCGCGGCTTCGTCGAAGGTTCGGTCACCGTCGGCTTCATCGGCGCCAACTGGTCGGACAAGGCCGGCAACCAGGGCCGCGACGGCGAGGAAAGCTTCCAGGTCATCACGACGCTGAAGACCGACAGCGGGCAGGGCGGCCAATCCGCCGGCAAGGTGTTCTATATCGAGATCTCCGGCGGCATCAAGCTCCAGGGCCTGGGCTTCACCGACGAGCCGATCATCGACATCCGCGGCGGCGTGACGCTCGAGATCGGCGACTACATACTGGCCAACGGCAGCAAGGTCACGCGCTTCAGCATCGACGCCAACGGCACGATCAAGATCATCAAGCTGGGCAACATCGGTTCCGCTGCGGCGCGCTTCGTGCTGCAGACCGGCGACACGGTTTCCGGTGCGCCCGAGTTCTGGGGCGTCGCGAAGATCCAGGCGAACCTCGACTTCCTGAAGAACTACGGCATCTTCGTCGAAGGCAGCGCCCTGTTGCAGATCAATACGACGCCGACGGCGAAGACCGAGAACATCGTTCTCGAAGGCATCCCGGGCGACGTGATCCAGAAGAACCTGACCCTGAGCACGGCCGGCCTGTCCGGCGCCGTCCTCGGCGATGTGGAGCTGCCGACGGCCTGGACCTCGGTACTGAGCACGGTGGACACCGACCTGAACACCGCCGGCGTGCAGGCCATGAATCTCACCGGCGCCAAGGTGCAGACGATCATCCGCGGCCAGCAGTGGAAGATCCTCACGCGCGACGTGGCAGACGCCACCAAGATCGGCCCGACCTACTTCCTCAAGTTCGACTCCACCGACAGCAAGCTGGACCTGCTCGCCGAGGGCCAGACCTTCGTGCTGCCGGCACAATCGTTCTCGATCGAGATCGTCGGCTCGATGAAGATCAAGGAGGGCGGATCGTCCGACGAGCACGCCGCGGACGCCGTGCGCCTGTTCGGCGGCTTCTTCCTGCGGATCACGCCGGAGCGCTTCGAGATCTTCGTCCAGGCCGAGGCCGAGATACCGGCGCTGGGACTGAACGGCAAGGCGGTCGGCCTCATCATCATCGATGGCGACACCACGCGTCCGGGTCTGCCGGGGCTGGCCATGATGATCAACCTTCAGCTGACGCTGGGCGCCTCGCCGGACGGTCCGTCGGGCGGCGACCAGGCCTCGGCGCTGGACGGCATCTTCGAGCTGCGCGGCTCGGTCGTGGTCATGATGAACACGACCTTGCGCGAACAGGTCTTCCAGATTCCGCAAAGCTTCCTCGCCCTGCTGCCGGACGACGCGCCGACGACGGTAACGGTCTACGCGTCGGCACCCGAGATCGACGGCAGCAAGCGCGATGGCGTGCCGCCCGAGTTGTACATTTCCGCCAACATCCAGGGCAGCATCAAGCTGTTCGACACGATCACGCTGACCGGCTTCATCTCGCTCACGGCGGCGACGGATGTCAACGGCAACGCCTTCGTGCGCATCGCCGGCGCGGTCAGCACCAAGATCGACTTCCTCGGCTCGCTCACCGGCAGCCTGGATCTGCAGTTCTATACCAACCGTCACGGCGACGGCCCCGGAATCATCGGCCGGGTGCAGCTCGCGCTGGCCGACAGCGGCCAGATACCCGGCGTCACGATTACCGGCCAGTTCCTGCTCGAGGTGAATTCCTACTCCTCGGCGCAGACCGTCACCAGCTTCCAGACCAACAAGGAACACAATCCGTCCTACGCCGGGACGCAACCGAACATCCTCGCCACCGATCCGGACACCGGCTTCTTCGTCTTCGGCGACATCACCATCGATCCGGGCATCCGGCTCGTGCTGCAGGGCATGCTGAAGATAGGCAGCGCCGTTGAAATCAGCGGGCGCTTCGAGTTCAGCTTCAGCCCGAATCCGTTCTCGATCGAAATCAAGGCGCAGGCCAAGATGAACCTGCTCGGCATCGGCCAGTTCGACATCAACGGCGTCTTCCGTGTCGATGCCGACGGCTTCGCGGCCTACGTCAATGTCAGCCTGCAGGCCGGCTTCGGCGGCGACATCGGCCTGTCCTTCGATGCCAGCGCGACGCTCCAGCTCTACATCGGCGGGCTCCAGCAGAAGGATCTGACATTGGCCGACGGCAGCCACGTCACGGTCAAGGCCGGCTTCAAGCTCAACATCAGCGGCACCGTGACCTTCCTCGGCTTCGCCTCGGCATCGGGCAGCGTCACGCTTACGCTGCAGCGCGACGTCTTCTCCATCGAGTTCGACATCACGCTGGCTCTCGGTCCGCTGACCATCGCGGCACGTGGCGGCGCGGCGATCTATACCGACAGCCACCCCGGCCTTGCGCTCCTGCTCGACGTCAGTGTCGACGCCAACATGTTCGAGGTGATCAAGATCAAGGCCTCGGGCAAGCTGCAGTTGAATACCTCGAGCACCGCACGAACGCTTTCCGGCATCACGATGCAGGGCAACAGTTTCCTGATCGCCCTGAACGGCGAGGTGAGCTTCCTCGAGGTCCTCAAATTCAGCGCCGGCTTCGTCCTCGAAGTGGGCTACGAGGGAGTCGGCTCCTGGCGCGTCGCGTTCAATGCCCAGATGGACTTCTTCGGCCTGGTGACGGTGCGCGCCTCCGGCATGTTCAACTACAAGGGCTACTTCGACATCTCCCTTGACGGCGAACTGGTCCTCGGCACCCGCAGCTTCGGCCTCGTCGCCAACCTGCACTTCCGGATCGCCTTCGGCGAGCGGCCGGTGGCCAGCACCCCGGGCCTGACCGAGTACTTCTTCCTGGTCGAGTTCGAGGGCGGCGCCAGCCTGCGTGCGTTCGGCATCAGCTTCGCCAGTGTCGAGATCGGCGCCAGCATTACCGCATCCGGCGAGGGCAGGGTGCCGCTGGTGATGGAGGCACATGCCTCGGTCAAGATCCTGTTCATCCGCATCAGCGTATCGATGAGCTTCACGCTCGGCTACATCGAGCTGCCGCGGAAGGTCTATCTTGCCGGCAATCCGACCGGCGACGCGCGCATCTGGGATCCGGTGGCCGCCAACGGCGTGCTCTACCTGAACACTGGCAGCCGCAACGGCATCCGCGGCCTCGCCGAAGACGCGGACAACGAGCTCTACACCATCGAGCACATGGGTTCCGATGCCAGCGGCGAAACCATCCGCGTGGTCTTCAGCGGGCGCGAGACGATCTACCGCGGGGTGAAGAAGATCGTGGCCTACGGCGGCAGCGGCGATGATTACATCTTCGTCAAGGACGGTGTCACGTCCGACGTCGAGCTCCACGGCGGCGACGGCAACGACGTCTTCATCTACGACGGTTCCGGCCAGGCCTGGCTCTATGGCGACAGCGGCGACGACTACCTGGCGACCGGCACCGGCAGCACGAACGTATGGCTGTTCGGCGGTGACGGCATGGACTACATGATCCATAACGGCACCGGCCGCGCCGTCATCGACGGCGGCGCCGGCAACGACAAGATCTTCGGCGGTGCGGCGGCCGACCTGATCCATGGCGGCGACGGCAACGACGACATCGACGGACGCGGCGGCCTCGACCAGATCTACGGCGATGGCGGGGACGACCTGATCCACTGGGACTATGCCAACCTCGCCCTCAACACGATCGACGGCGGCGCCGGCAACGACATCCTCGAACTTGTCGGGCAGAAGGGCGTCGACAACTTCGTGATCACCTCGCTTGGCGGCAGCAGGTTCACCGTCGCCAACTACCAGTCCGGCGCCGTGGCGGGCTCGATCACCGGCGCGAACATCGAAGACCTGCGCCTGGATTCCCGCGCCGGCGCCGACAGCATCAGCATCGACTACATGGCGAACTCCGGCCTGAACTTCGTCTCGCTGAGCGCCGGCAGGAACGTCGTGAACACCGGCATCGAGATGGTCACGGATCCCGACACCGGCCAGCTGATCGAGCAGCAGAAGGTCACGATCTCCGATGACGGCGCCGCGGATACCATCACGATCCTCGGCCGCGACGACAGCACCGGCGACTCGATCAGCCTGCTCGACGTCACCGAGAACGGCGTCACCGGCATCGGCGTCAGGTTCGCCGCCGCTGGCCTGCCGCACATCGTCATCGCCGACAGCGTCCGCGCCGAGGGCGACACGCTGATCGTCTCCAGCCGCAAGGGCAACGACACGGTGGACGCCAGCGCGATCGCCACCGACCGCGCTGCACTGCGGATCGTCGGCGGCGACGGCGACGACACGCTCAAGGGCTCGCGCTTCAACGACGTCATCGACAGCGGCATGGGCAGCGACACCGTGACCGGCGACCTCGGCTACGACGTGTTCCTCGATTCCAGCCCGAGCGCGAGCAACGGCGTAGACGACAACGGCGACGGCCGCATCGATGAGCCCGCCGAGAACGAAATCGACACGCTGATCGAAAACCTCGGCACGCGCACCGAGACCTTCGGTGCCGACGTCGGCCTGTACAACGACAAGCTGGTCATCGGCAACCTGCTCAACAGTGCCGGCACCGCGCCCTTCGAAGTGGGCAAGAACGCCGGCAACGAACTGACCGACGCCGGCGACCGCTTCGCAAGCGATGCCACGGTCGAGAACCTGAACAACCTGTTCGAGGTCGCCCGGATCACCGGCGCCGGCGGCAACAACACGCTGGTGGTCAATGATCTCGATCGCACGATCCAGGTCGGCAACGCGAAGCTGTCCATCATCAACTGGCGCGGCCACGCCATTCTCGACAACGCCGCCAACGACGGCCTGTATCCCGAGCACTACCTGGTGACGGTGCCGGCCGGCAGCGCCGCCCTCATCGATATCCGCTCCACCGGGACGGACGGCAGCGACCGGCTGGTGGCGACGGGCACGGATTCCGCGGACCGCTTCCTGCTGACCGCCAACGGAACCACCGCCACTGCCATCGGCACTCTCCAGGCACAGGAATTCCGCGCCGGCCAGACCTCGCTGTCGAACGCGATGACGATCACCCATCAGGGCGTCGAGAGGGTCGAAATCAACACCCGCGGCGGCGACGACCGGCTGGCAGTGCGCACCATCCACACGCAGACGACCCTGAACACCGGCGCCGGCAACGACGCGATCTTCGTCGGCAGCAACGCCACGCTGGGCAACCTGGGCCAGCCCGACACCAATACCGGCGGCACCCTCAACTCGATCAACGCGCTGCTGACGGTCAATGGCCAGGGGGCCGGCGACAGCGACCTGCTCATGCTCGACGACACGGCGGATGATTCCGTTTCGGCCCACGGCACGCTGACCGGCACCCGCATCACCAACGGCGTGACGGGCAGCCCGGGCGGCATGCTGCTCATGGGCGCCAGCGGCAGCATCACCTATACGACGCTCGAAGCGCTGCAGATCCATCTCGGCGACGCCGCGAACGGCAATGTCTTCACCGTCGAGAGCACCCACGGCAACGGTTCGGTCACCGCGATCACCAGCGGCGACGGTCCGGACGTGATCAATATCGAGACGCTGGCGGGCGACCTGGCACTCTCGACCGGCGGCGGCAGCGACATCGTGCGCGTCGGCACCACCGTCGGCGACGTCGGCCAACTGACGGGGGCGATGGATGCCTTCGATGCCAACCTCAACGCGATCGGCGGCCGCCTCGTAGTGGACGCCGGCACCGGCGCCGCGGATACCCTGAAGGTTTACGATGCCGGCGATAGCCAGCGCGAAAACGGACGCATGTCCAGGGACGAGATCGTCGGCCTGGGCATGACGCTCGGCATCAGCTATACCGGATTCGATGTGCTCAAGCTCTGGCTCAGCAACAACGACAACAACTTCTACATCGCCTCGACGCATACGGGCGTCACCGTCGTCGACCTCGGCGACGAGCAGCCGGTCCTGAACGGCACCAACGACGTGGTCAACATCAACAGCATTTCCGGTTCGACGACCATCGACGCCGGCCAGGGCAACGACGTCATCCGCGTCAATTTCAACGATCAGGGCAAGCAGACCTATCTGAGCGGCATCGACGGCGAACTCACGCTGCACGGCCAGCAGGGCAGCGATCTTTACGAGATCGGCCTTGCCGGACAGATTTCGTCGCGCATCAACGTGTTCGACCAGTCCGGCGGCGACCCGGGCATCAACCGGCTGCGCATCTACGGCACCAACGAAGCCGATTTCTTCCTGCTGCGCGCCAACAAGGCCATCGGCCAGGGCATGGTGGCGGCGATCGAGGTGGATGCGAACCGGCTGCCGGTGGCCGGCGGCGTCATCGAGCGCATCAACTACGATGCCGACATCAGCGGCGCCGTCGAGATCTACGGCCGCGCCGGCGACGACACCTTCATCCTCGACGACAATCTGGCGCCGACGACCATCTTCGGCGATGCCGGCAACGACACCTTCCAGGTCGGTCAGGTGTACCAGTCCTTCCGCGATGGTCGCAACCCGGATAACGGGCTTGCGGAGGAAGACTATTTCGAAACCACCCAGATCACCCGCGGCTTCCTCTCGAACGGCGTCAGCCAGAGCACGGTGCTCTTCGGCGGCACCGGCAACGACAACTTCACGGTGTACAGCAACAAGGCGGAACTCTTCCTGTTCGGCGACGAGGATGACGACACCTTCACGGTGCGCGCCTTCGTCAAGGTCAACCCGAACGATCCGAAGGCGCCCTACACCAACATCAACGGCGGCCAGGGCGCCGACTTCATCGCCTTTACGGTGAATGCGCCGGTGCGCATCGACGGCGGCGACGGCTTCGACACCCTGACGGTGATCGGCACCGAGTTCGGCGACGACTTCGTGATCAACGACCAGGGCGTCTATGGCGCCGGTCTGTTCGTCAGCTACACCGGCCTGGAGAAGATCGTCGTCGATGCGCTGGAGGGCAACGACCGCTTCTTCATCGAGAGCACCAGCGCGGGCGTGGCGATGGAAGTGGTCGGCGGCCTCGGCAGCGACACCATCAACGTCGGCGGCAGCAACGGCACCTCGGTCACCGTGGTCAGCAACAAGCTCGAGGGCCACAGCGGCCTTGTCGTCCAGACCACGACCACGGACGATCCGGAGTACAAGAACATTTTCGTCAAGGACGTGACGGCCGACGTGCGGGACAACGAGGCGGCCGATGTCGTCGTCCTGCTCGACACGGGCCCGATCCGCGTATTCGAGAATCCGAATCCCCTGCTGGCCGACCTCGTGGTCAATAGCTACAGTGTCGTGCTGACCCGTGCGCCGGAAGAGACCGTCACAATTGCCGCTGTGCCGGTCGCCCTGCGCGAGAGCGTGCAGCAGGCCGGAGGAAAGGGCGTCAAGCTCGGCCTCAGCTCGGTGGCGAGTGCAGCGAGCCTGGACGGCATTACGCTCACCTTCTCCCGCAGCAACTGGTTCGTGCCGCAAAAGGTATATGTCTTCGCCGAACAGGACGCGCTGGCCGAGGGAACCAACGGCTACAACATCATTCATCGCACCCAGCAGGGGGTGAGCGCCAAGGACGGCGGCGCCTATGACGGGCTGGCGGTGCTCGGCGTCGTCGCGACGGTGGTGGACGACGACGCGGCGTCGGTCCTGATCGCGCCTTACGACAATACCGTGACCTACCCGAACGTCTTCAAGCCGATCGTTGCCGAGGGCGGCCTGCATAGCTACGACGGCAGCAGCGACCCTGCGGCTCCGCTGGCCCTGCAGGAGGACAGCTACTGGGTGGCGCTGACCAAGGCGCCTACAGGCACCGTCAAGGTCGATTTCAGCCTCGATGGCCAGATCCAGCTGGTCTCGGTGAACGGCACCACCCTGACGCCGGACGCATTCGGCAAGTACACGCTGACCTTCACCACGGCGACCTGGGACACGCCGCAGAAGGTCACGATCAAGGCGGTCAACGACAACCTGCGCGAAGGCACGCATTACTCGCGGATCGCCCACGCGATCGAGGCGGCCACCATGGACTACTTCCTCGGCGTGACGAAGGAGAACGTCGCGGGCGGGCTGGCGGACAAGATCAACGGCGATGTGACGAGTCCCTTCGACGCCAGCGTCAGCGGCGACCAGGTCACCATCACCGGCCCGGCCTTCCAATACGACCTCGGCACCCCCTACACCTCGGCGACGGTGACGCTGGGCGGCGCGGCGGCCGACGGCGAGACCTGGGCCCTGGTCATCAACGGCACGACCTGGAGCTACTCCGTCAGCGGGTCCGAGACGCTCGCCGCCGTCGCCACCAAACTGCGGGCGCTGATCAACGGCCATGACGGCCTTGCCGTCGGCGGTACGGGCAACGCCATCACCATCAACGCCGGCGGCGCGCTCGTCACCGTCGGCTTCCTGGTGTCCAGCGATTCCGCCGGGACCGCTTCGATCGCCGGGACCCGACTTGGCTACACCGAAGTCGCCGCGAGCAGTGAGCGGGCCTGGACAGTGGCTGACATCGCCATCAGCAACGGCGGCTCGACCGCGCCGGCCGGCGCGGTATGGACGATCAACCTGGACGGCGTCGAGTTCCGCTACACCAGCAAGGTGAACAACGAGGCGCTCAGCCTCGTCGCCGCCGGGCTGGCCGACGCCATCAACCAGAGCGGCACGCGCTTCACGGCGAAGTATGCGACGACGACCGTGAAGCTCGCCGGCACCCCGAACACCAACGATGTCTGGACGCTGCAGATCGGCAGCGATACGGTCAGCTACACGGTCCTTGCCGGCGATACGCTGGTGACCATCGCCAACGCGCTTGCCACCAGCGTCGGCCTGCTGGCGGACTACGGCATCATGGCCGGCGACGTGACGACCGACTCCCAATTCACCTTCGAGCGCGATCTCGATCATGCCGCCTATACCGTCAAGCTGTCGGTCACCGGCACCAATCTGCAGAGCACTGCCAAGATTTCCGGCACTACCGCGGGCGGCCGACTGGTCGTCCTCGCCGGCGACGGCACGCCATTCACGGCGAATGTGCGGCTTGCGCAATCGGCCTCGCAGGTCGGCAACTTCCTGGTCGGCGGCACCGTGGTGGCGGCAGGCGGCGGCAGCGCCAGCGTGCAGAGCACCACCCACTACTCGAAGCTGGTACTGCAGATCACCGGCACCACTCCGCCGGTGGTCGAGGGCGCCGCCTGGAATCTGGCCGTCGGCACGCGGCAGGACCGCGTTTCGCTGGACTTCAGCGGTACGCCGGCCGCGGGTGAGGTGTGGAGCGTGCGCCTGAACGCGGACGGCTGGATCGCCATCGCCAGGCATGCCGTGACGACCGGCCAGTCGTTGCAGGCCGTGCTCAACGACCTCGGCGCGCAGATCGCTGCGGCCGGTTACACGGTGGTCGTGGCGACGGACGACGGCGATCCGGCCACCGATTCGGCCCACGACGACGGCACCCGCCTGGTGACCGTCGCCCGCATGGGCGCCTTCGACCTCGCGATCACCATCACGCCGGCCGCGGGTGCCGAGTCGGCCGCGCGCGTCGCCGTCACCGAGGACCCGGCGACCTTCGCCTACGCCTACGTGACCGGCGGCAACCGTGAGGTGCTGGTGCCCGATTCGCTCGACGTGACGGTGGCCGACAACGATGCGCCGGGCGTGCTGATCATCCAGAGCGGCGAGTCCACCGATGTCATCGAACCCACCGAGATCGTGCAGGTCGGTTCCGGCTACTCGAGCCAGGTCGTCGAAACGCGCTTCCGCATCGGTCTCGGCCCGACCGTATCGCCGACCGCGGCACAGACCTGGACGGTGTACCTGGTGATGTCGAACGACGCCGCGACACCGCCGCCGAGTGCCTTCTACGTCGCGGACTCGACGCCGACCTTCACCGAAATCGC
>DAIOGL010000005.1:0-21984 GCA_036745235.1 Sulfuritalea sp. | reverse complement strand
CATGAAACATAAAGTCAAACGCATCCACTTCGTCGGAATTGGCGGTTCCGGGATGTCGGGCATCGCCGAGGTGCTGGCGAATCAGGGCTTCGAGGTCAGCGGTTCGGATCTGAGCGAGAGCGCCACGACGCGCCGCCTGACGGCGCTGGGCATCCGCATTGCAATCGGCCACAGCGCGCAGAATGCCGCAACCGCCGACGCCGTCGTGGTGTCGACCGCGGTGCGCGAGGACAATCCGGAAGTGCAAATGGCGCGTGAGCGCCGCGTGCCGGTGGTGCCGCGGGCACAGATGCTGGCGGAACTGATGCGCATCAAGCAGGGCATCGCGATCGCCGGTACCCATGGCAAGACGACGACCACCAGCCTGGTCGCCAGCTGCCTGGCCGAGGGCGGTCTCGACCCGACCTTCGTCATCGGCGGCCGCCTGAACTCCGCGGGTGCCAACGCCAAGCTCGGCACCGGTGAGTTCCTGGTGGCGGAGGCCGACGAGTCGGATGCTTCCTTCCTGTACCTGTCGCCCGTGGTCTCGGTGGTCACCAACATCGATGCCGACCACATGGAAACCTACGGTCATGATTTCGGCCGCCTGAAGCAGGCCTTCGTCGACTTCCTGCACCGCCTGCCTTTCTATGGCGTCGCGGTGGTCTGCGGCGACGATGCCAACGTGCGCGAGATCATTCCGCGCGTGGCAAAGCAGATCGTCACCTACGGCATCGACAGCGAGTCCAATTTCCGCGCCGAAGACGTGGTCGCCGAGGGCGGCACCATGCGCTTCACCTGCGTGCGCACCAACGGCGGCGTCAGCCGCCTGCCGATCGTGCTCAATCTGCCGGGCCGCCACAACGTGCTCAACGCGCTGGCCGCGATCGCGGTGGCGACAGAAGTCGGCGTTGGCGACACGGCGATCATCCGCGCTCTCGCCGAGTTCCGCGGTGTCGGCCGGCGCTTCCAACGTTACGGCGAACTCGCCTGTCCGGCAGGCGGCACCTTCACCCTGGTCGACGACTACGGCCATCATCCCGTGGAGATGGCGGCGACGCTGGCGGCGGCGCGCGGCGCTTTCCCCGGCCGACGGCTGCTGCTGGCCTTCCAGCCGCACCGCTACACGCGCACGCGCGACTGCTTCGAGGACTTCGTCAAGGTGCTGTCCGGGGTCGATGCCCTGGTGCTCGGCGAAGTGTATGCCGCCGGCGAAGCGCCGATCATCGCCGCCGATGCCCGTGCGCTGGTGCGTGCCTTGCGCGTTGCCGGCAAGATCGAGCCGATTTTTGTCGAAGACATCGCCGCCATGCCGGCAGCCATTCTCGCCGCCGTACGCGACGGCGACGTGGTGATCACCATGGGCGCCGGGTCCATCGGCGGTGTTCCCGGAAAGCTGGCCGATGGCAATGCCTGAGCCGATACGCGGCGAGCTGCGCGAGCACGAACTCATGGCCGGCCATGCGTCATGGCGCGCCGGCGGGCCAGTGGCGCGCGCCTTCTTCCCGGCCGATCTGGCGGATTTCGCGGCCTTCCTGCATCTGATGCGCCACGACGAGCCCCTGCTGATGGTGGGCCTCGGCAGCAATCTGCTGGTGCGCGACGGCGGCTTCGACGGCACGGCAATTTTCACCCATGGCGTACTCGATGTCCTGCGGCGGGAAGCGGACGGCAGTTTCTATGCCGAAGTCGGCGTCGCCTCGCCGAAGCTGGCGCGCTTTGCAGGCAGGCAGGGCTGCGCCGAGGCCGAGTTCCTCGCCGGCATTCCCGGTACGGTGGGCGGCGCGCTGGCGATGAATGCCGGCTGCCACGGCGGCGAGACCTGGCGCTATGTGGAACGGGTGCTGATGCTGAATCGGGATGGCGAGCAGATCATTCGTCGGCCCGAGGATTTCGCCATCGGCTACCGTCATGTCGGGCTCAAGAGCGCCACCGATGAAGTGTTCGCCGCCGCCTGGTTTCGCTTTCCGGCGGGTAATGCCGAGGTCGCGGCGGCGCGCCTGCGCGAACTGCTGGAACGGCGCATTGCCACGCAGCCGCTGCAATTGCCCAACGCCGGATCGGTGTTCAGGAATCCGCCCGGCGACCATGCGGCGCGCCTGATCGAGGCCGCCGGCCTCAAGGGCACACAGATCGATGGGGCGCAGGTTTCCGAAAAGCATGCGAATTTCATCGTTAATCCTGACGGCAAGGCAAGCGCGAGTGCGATAGAAATGCTAATCGGCCGAATTCAGACGGAAGTGGCGGAAAAGTTCGGTATTGCGCTGGTGCGCGAGGTCCGCATCGTGGGCGAGATCGACAGGCAGTCAAGGCGGGGCGGGGAAGGAGTTTGATGGATTTCGGCAAGGTGGCGGTGATGATGGGCGGCAAATCGGCCGAGCGCGAGGTCTCGCTGAAAAGCGGGACCGCAGTGCTGGCTGCACTGCGTTCGAGCGGAGTCGATGCGCACGATTTCGATCCGCGGGACAAGACACTTGAGACGCTGCATGCCGAGGGCTTCCAGCGTGTCTTCATCGCCCTGCACGGTCGTGGCGGCGAAGACGGCACGCTGCAGGGTGCGCTCGACCTGCTGGACATTCCCTACACCGGGAGCGGTGTGTTGGCGTCGGCCCTGGCGATGGACAAGTGGCGTTCGAAGCTGGTCTGGCAGGCGGCGGGTTTGCCGGTGCCCGCTTACGTCGTGCTCGATGCAACCAGCGACTTCGCGGCCGCGGAGGCGCGCCTCGGCCTGCCCCTGTTCGTCAAGCCGTCCAACGAGGGTTCCAGCATCGGCATCACCAAGGTCAAGCAGGCAGGCGGTTTGCGCGCCGCCTACCAGGTGGCCGCCCGCTACGACCCCTGCGTGATCGCCGAGCAGTTCCTCGGCGGCGGCGAGTTTACCGTCGGCATCCTCGCCGGCCAGGCCCTGCCGGTGATCCGTATCGTGCCGGCGACCGAGTTCTACGACTACGACGCCAAGTATCTGCGCGACGACACCGAGTACCGCATCCCGAGCGGCCTCGGCGAAGCGCGCGAAGCAGAGATGCGCGATCTGGCGCTGCGCGCCTTTGCCGTCCTAGGCGGGCGCGGCTGGGGCCGCATGGACCTGATGCTGGATGCCGCGGGACGCATTTATTGCCTCGAGGCGAATACGTCGCCCGGCATGACCGACCACTCGCTGGTGCCGATGGCGGCGCGGGCAGCCGGGATTCCGTTTGCGCAACTCGTGCTCAAATTGCTCGCGGAGGCACGCTGTGGCTAAGGCGCGCGGAAATTCGACGGGCAAGGGCGGCGGTAACGGCCGCGTCGAAAATGGCAGCGGCGAGGGCTTCTGGGATCGCCCGATGCTGATCAACCTTCTGGCCGACATCCTGCTGCTGGCGGGTGGCGCCCTGCTGGCGTGGGCCGGCGCCATGGCGCTGCAACGCCTGCCGGTCTTCCCGCTGAAGCAACTGGTGGTGGCGACGCCGCTCGACCAGGTGTCGCGTGCGCAGATCGAACAAACGGCACGCAATGTCCTGACCGGAAACTTCTTCACGGTCAACCTGGAGACGGCACAGACCGCTTTCGAGCGCATGCCCTGGGTACGCTCCGCCTCGCTGCGCCGGCGCTGGCCGGACGGAATCGAACTTGAACTCGAAGAACATCGCGCCGCCGCCCTGTGGACGCCGAAGGAAGGCGAGCCGCGCCTGGTCAGCACGCGCGGCGAAGTATTCGCTGCCGCCTCCGCCGACAAGGGCCTGCCCGCATTTGCCGGCCCCGAGGGCTCGGCCGGCCGCGTCCTGGCGCGCTACCGGGAGTTCAGCGACAACCTGGCGGCCATCGGGCGCAAGCCGGTCGCCATCCATCTCTCGGCGCGCGAGGCCTGGCAAATCAGGCTCGACGACGGAGTACTGCTGGAACTGGGGCGCGACCAGCCCAAGCATCCGCTGCTCGACCGCCTGAATCGATTCACGAGCCACTATGCCGCCGTGAGCAGCTCGGCGAAGAGCCGCCTGCAGACGATCGGCGTGGTGGATATGCGTTACCCCAATGGATTCGCCCTCAGGGGAATAGCTGCGCTATCCCCCGGGGGGAAAATTGTCCCCCCACCCCCCGGCCCCCGCCCCAGGGCGGGGGTGACTACGGTTCAGCCGCTGGCGAGGCTTCCGGATTTTGATTCGCAGCCTCCTTGGGACGGCCAGGCGGAGGCAGCATGAGCAAAGAAGCGAAACGTGACCTGATCGT
Organism: Sulfuritalea sp.; assembly: GCA_036745235.1. Lineage (GTDB taxonomy): Bacteria > Pseudomonadota > Gammaproteobacteria > Burkholderiales > Rhodocyclaceae > Sulfuritalea. The sequence continues at coordinate 17,799 of DAIOGL010000005.1, read as the reverse complement.
CGGCCTCGACATCGGCACTTCGAAGATCGTCGCCATCGTCGGCGAACTGGATGCCGAAGGGCGGCTGGCCGTACTCGGACTGGGCACGCAGGAGTCCAGCGGACTGAAGCGCGGCATGGTGATCAATATCGAGGCCACCGTGCATTCGATATCCAAGGCCATCGCCGAAGTCGAGATGATGGCGGGCTGCAAGGTGCGCGAGGTGTACACGGGCATTGCCGGCAGCCACATCAAGAGCAAGGATTCGACGGGCATGGCCGTGGTGCGGGACAAGGAAGTCACCCAGTTCGATGTCGAGCGCGCCATCGAGGCGGCCAATGCGACCTCGATTTCGGCCGATGACCAGATTCTGCACACGCTGGTGCAGGAATTCATCGTCGACGGCCAGGACGGCGTCAAGGAGCCGATCGGCATGGACGCCAAGCGGCTCGACGTCAAGGTGCATCTGGTCACCGGCGCGGTGACGGCCGTGCAGAACATCGTCAAGTGCGTCCATCGCTGCGGTCTCGAAGTGGTCGACCTGGTGCTGCAGCCGCTGGCCTCCGGTTATGCGGTGCTGACCGAGGACGAAAAGGACGTCGGCGTCTGCCTGGTCGACATCGGCGGCGGCACCACCGATGTCGCCGTCTTCGTGCATGGGGCGATCCGCCACACCGCGGTGATCCCGATCGCCGGCGACCAGCTGACCAATGACATTGCCATTGCCCTGCGCACCTCGACCCAGGATGCCGAGGAAATCAAGATCCGCTACGGCGTCGCGCTGCAGCAGCTGGCCGATCCGGAAGACATGATCGAAGTGCCCGGCGTCGGCGATCGCCCGGCCACCCAGCTGTCGCGCCAGACCCTGGCCGGCTTCATCCAGCCGCGCGTCGAGGAGATATTCCAGAAGGTGCAGGAGGAACTGCATCGCAGCGGCAAGGAACGCCTGCTGCGCGCCGGCATCGTGCTGACCGGCGGGGCGGCGCAGATGCCCGGCATGGCCGAGCTGGGCGAGGAGATCTTTCACAATACCGTGAAGCTGTCGATGCCGCACTACGACGGCAATTTGCGCGATTACGTGCGTAATCCGCGCTACTCCACGGCGATGGGTTTGTTGTTGGAAGGGGTGGCGCAGCGCCACCGCGGCATGAAGGCGCAAAGCCCGAAAAGTCTCGGCCAGATTCTGGCCCGGATGCGGGCGTGGTTTACCAAGAATTTTTGATTCAGTGGGTCTAAAAGGAGGCGAGTATGTTTGAACTTGAGGAAGTGGTTTCGGCGGAGACGGGCTCGACGGTCATCAAGGTGGTCGGCGTCGGCGGCGCAGGCGGCAATGCGGTCGAGCACATGATCCGCGAAGGCGTCGGCGGCGTCGAATTCATCTGCTGCAACACCGATGCACAGGCGCTGAACAAGAGCAACGCCCACGTCAAGCTGCAGCTCGGCCCAGGCCTCGGCGCCGGCGGAAAGCCGGAAAAGGCCCGGGAGCTGGCAGTGCTCGACCGTGAGCGCATCGCCGACGCGCTGCGCGGTGCGCACATGGTCTTCATCACCGCCGGCATGGGCGGGGGCACCGGCACCGGCGCCGGTCCGGTGGTGGCCGAGGTTGCCCGCGAACTGGGCATCCTCACCGTCGCGGTGGTGACCAAACCCTTCGAGTACGAGGGCAAGCGCAAGCGCCTGGCCGAGGAAGGTGTGGCCGAACTCGCGCTGCACGTCGATTCGCTGATCATCATCCTCAACGAGAAGCTCGAGGAAGTGCTCGGCGACGAAGTCAGCATGCTCGAAGCCTTCCAGGCCGCGGACAACGTGCTGCGCAATGCGGTGGGCGGCATCGCCGAGATCATCAACGTGCCGGGCCTGGTCAACGTCGACTTCGAAGACGTTCGCACCGTGATGGGCGAGATGGGCAAGGCGATGATGGGATCGGCCGTCGCCGCCGGCGTCGATCGCGCCCGCGTCGCGGCCGAAGAGGCAGTGGCGAGTCCGCTGCTCGAGGGCATCGAGCTTTCCGGCGCCCGCGGCGTGCTGGTGAACATTACCGCCAGCACCACGCTCGGCCTCAAGGAATACAAGGAGGTGATGCGGACCATTCGCCAATACACGGCCCCCGAAGCCACCGTGATCTGCGGCGCCGTGTTCGACGAGAGCATGGAAGACCAGCTGCGGGTCACCGTGGTCGCCACCGGCCTCGGCGTCGTCGGCGCGCGCGAGGCCGCCAAGCCAAGCATGCGCGTGGTCGAGACCATCGGCCTGCGCACCGGCACCGACAACCTGCAGGTATTCGATGTCGGAACCGGCCAAGTGGATCTTTCGAGCGTCACCAGCAGCGCGCGCGGCGGCATGCCGCGCAACGCCCAGGCGGATGCCATGGCGGCTTCCGGGGTGGACAAGTACGACATTCCCGCCTTCCTGCGCCGCCAGTCGGACTGAATGGCCGTCCGCAGCAACGGTCCGGCGGGCACCTCCTCCCGTCGGGCCGGGCTTGCGTGGTAGAATTATTGCTCCGCACCATTCCATTTACATCGCAACCCGATGCTTCGTCAGCGCACCCTCAAATCACTCGTCAAGGCCACCGGCGTGGGTCTCCACTCCGGCGTGAAGGTGTCGCTCGCGCTGCGCCCGGCGCAGGCGAATACGGGTGTTGTCTTCCGTCGCGTCGATCTGACGCCACCGGTTGACCTCAAGGCCGATCCCTTCGGCGTCGGCGATACGCGGCTGGCGTCCTGCCTGGAAAAGGACGGGGTCAAGGTCGCCACGGTCGAGCACCTGATGTCGGCGCTGGCCGGTCTGGGCATCGACAACATTTACGTAGATGTCGATGCCGCCGAATTGCCGATCATGGATGGATCGGCGGCTCCCTTCGTGTTCCTGCTCCAGTCGGCCGGCATCGAGGAACAGAATGCCGCAAAGAAATTCCTCCGCGTGAAGAAGACCGTGGAGGTGAAGGATGGCGACAAATGGGCCAAGCTGTCGCCCTACGACGGCTTCAGCCTCGATTTTTCCATCGTCTTCAACCACCCGGCGGTGGATCGCGCCGCCTCGCGCGCCCATATCGATTTCGGCGACCAGTCCTATTTGCGCGAAGTGGCGCGGGCCCGCACCTTCGGCTTCATGCAGGACGTCGAGAACCTTCGCGACCAGGGCCTGGCGCTGGGCGGCAGCCTCGAAAACGCCATCGTGATGGATGAATACCGGGTTCTGAACAGCGAAGGTCTGCGTTACGCCGATGAGTTCGTCAAACACAAGATCCTCGACGCCATCGGCGACCTCTACCTCGCCGGCCATCCCCTGCTGGCTGCGTTTTCGGCGCACAAGTCGGGCCACGCCCTGAATAATCTGCTGCTGCGTGCATTGCTGGCCGACGCCTCCGCCTGGGAACTGGTCAGCTTCCAGCGTGCCGAGGAAGCGCCGGGAAGCATCGCCCGGCTGTATCCCAAGCTGGTCTAGACGCGGGTCCGGACATGCTGCTGCTGCGGATCGTCGGCATGCTTACGGCGATCACCATTGGCAGCGGGATCGTCGCCTGGTTGTTCACCCGTGACCGGCGCTATCTGGTCTTGTCGGCCCGTGTCGCCAAGGGCGCGCTGATCTTCGCGCTGGTCGTTCTGGTTCTGATGGCGGCAGAGCGCCTGATCATTCTTTGACGCTGCGGAGCAGATGCTCCAGCGCACCCTTTAGCGGAGACTCAGCGGGCAGGCCTTGAGCCAAGGCAGTAAGCCCTTGCTTCTGTTTTAAGCCAGGCAGCATGGGCCTTTCGTGCGAGGGCCTGGGTGGAGAAGGGTTGCGGGCTTGCACTCGTACCTCGATTTGAGTAACCTTCACCTCCTTGTTCGACAAATCGCTGGCGAGACTTGGTCCGAATTGACGGATCTTCGCGGCGACCGCGCCATTGGCGGCGTGGATAAAAAGTTTCCCCAGACGGAAGTTGGCGACCCGGACATGAGGCCTCAGCGCCTCCGGCAAAGCAGCTTCCAGAAGACGCTGGAATTGGAGCAGGCGATGGGCGTGGGCAGCTAGCCGCGCCATGCTGTCACCGGAGGCGAGATGTTCCTGGAGACTGCGCGCTGTCATCGATAACGAAGTTATAGGGAGGGAAGGGATGCATATTATTCTCGTCTCCGACCGGCTGGCAACTGCCAGAAGCATCACGCTGACTTGGGGCCACGCCATTCTCTTTGCGGGCGTCCTGTTCGGCTCGGTCCTGGTACTGTCTACGCTGTTTTCCTATGTCACGGTCCGCCACGCGGCGGAAATCCGCCTGCCCTTCCTGCAGGACATGGTCCGCGCCGTGAACGCCGAAGAGACCCAGCGCTCGAAGGATTTCGTCCGGGAAAACCTTAACGCCATGGCGGTCAAACTGGGCGAGATGCAGGCGCAGCTGATGCGCCTCGACACCATCGGCGAACGACTTGCCGCCATGGCGGGCGTCAAGCCCCAGGCACTCAAGGCATTCGACGCCAGCGTCGATGGCCGCGGCGGGCCACTTGTGCTGCCCACCGCGTTGTCTTCAACCGACCTGCAGCGCGCGGTCGATGCCCTGGCGAACCAGGTGGAAGCCAAGTCCGATGCGATTTCCATGATCGAATCCCAGATGCTGGAAGACCGGATCAGGAAGAGCCTGCTGCCCACGAGCCTGCCCGTCGATGCCCAATGGAACGCCTCGACCTATGGCTGGCGTGTCGATCCGTTTACCGGCGAACGGGCCATGCACGAAGGCGTCGACTTCGTTGCGAATCCGGGCACCGGCATCCGCGCCGCGGCAGCGGGCGTCGTGATCAGCGCAGAGCGTCATCCGCAATACGGGAACATGGTGGAGATCGATCACGGCAATGACCTGACGACGCGCTACGCCCACGCCTCGAAGCTTCTGGTCAAGCCAGGCCAGTTGGTCAAGCGTGGCCAGAAGATTGCCGAAGTGGGTACCACCGGCCGTTCCACCGGGCCGCACCTGCATTTCGAGGTACGCATTCGCGGTCTGGCGCAGAATCCGGATCGCTTCCTGCGCATGGCTCAGGCGACGCAGCGGCCGGCTGCCGGTCGTCACTGAGCTTGGGGGGAGGCCTGCCCTCCCCGCATGCTAAAATTCTCCTTCGCTTTTTCCGGCCATTTTGCGGCCGAGTACCCCATGATCTCCGGTTTCAGTGCCGGCATAAGGCCCGCTTGCGCGGGCATTGGCTCTCCCTGAACCTGGCTTCTGATTGAAAAAATGATAACCGGTTTTAGTTTCAGCATAACGCCCGCTTGCGCAGGCATTGGCTTTCGCTGAGGCCGGTTTCAGAATGGTAAAAGAATGATAACCGGCCTTCTCAAGAAGATTTTCGGCAGCCGCAACGATCGGCTGATCAAGCAGTACCTGCAGACCGTCGCCCGCATCAACGCGCTTGAAGCTGCGATTTCGCAACTCTCCGACGAGGCCCTGCGCGCCAAGACCGAGGAATTCCGCAGCCGGCACGCACAGGGCGAATCGCTCGACGCCATGCTGCCGGAAGCCTTCGCGGTAGTGCGTGAGGCCGGCCGCCGGGTGCTCGGCATGCGCCATTTCGACATGCAGCTGATCGGCGGCATGGTGCTGCACTATGGCAAGATCGCCGAGATGCGCACCGGCGAAGGCAAGACGCTGACGGCGACGCTGGCCGTGTATCTGAATGCGATTCCCGGCAAGGGCGTGCACCTGATCACCGTCAACGATTACCTGGCCAGCCGCGATGCGGACTGGATGGGGCGCATCTACCGTTTCCTGGGCTTGAGCGTCGGCGTCAATCTGTCGCAAATGTCTCACGACGACAAACAGGCGGCTTACGCTTCCGACATCACCTACGGCACCAACAACGAATTCGGTTTCGACTACCTGCGCGACAACATGGTGTACGCCGCCGATGAGCGGGTGCAGCGCGGCCTCAACTACGCCATCGTCGACGAGGTCGACTCGATCCTGATCGACGAGGCGCGCACGCCGCTGATCATCTCCGGCCAGGCCGAAGACCATACCGAACTGTACCTGCGCATGAATGCCGTGCCGCCGCTGTTGACCCGCGGCGAGGCCGCGAAGGGCGAGGGCGAGGTCGATACCGGCGATTACACGGTCGATCTCAAGTCGCATCAGGTGCTGCTGACCGAAGCGGGTCACGAAAAGGCCGAGGAGATTCTTGCCCGCCTGGGCATGCTGGCCGAAGGCAGCAGCCTCTATGAGCCGGCCAATATCCTGCTCATCCACCACCTTTACGCAGCTTTGCGCGCACACAACCTGTACTACCGCGACCAGCAGTATGTGGTGCAGGACGGCGAGGTGGTGATCGTCGACGAGTTCACCGGGCGCCTCATGGCGGGCCGGCGCTGGTCGGACGGACTGCACCAGGCCGTCGAGGCCAAGGAAGGCGTGGCGATCCAGGCCGAGAACCAGACCCTGGCCTCGATCACCTTCCAGAACTATTTCCGCATGTACGGCAAGCTCGCCGGCATGACCGGCACGGCGGATACCGAAGCCTACGAATTCCACCAGATCTACGGCCTCGAAACGGTGGTGATCCCCACCAACAAGCCGATGATCCGCAAGGACGAGAACGACCAGATATTCCGCACTGCGCCGGAAAAGCATGCGGCGATCATCGCGGACATCCGCGCCTGCCATCAACGCGGGCAGCCGGTGCTGGTCGGCACCACGTCGATCGAGAACTCCGAGCTGCTCTCCGAACTGCTGAACAGGGAGAAGCTGCCGCACCAGGTGCTCAACGCCAAGCAGCACGCGCGCGAAGCCGAGATCGTGGCCGAGGCCGGCCGCCCCGGCATGATCACCATCGCCACCAACATGGCCGGCCGCGGCACCGACATCGTGCTCGGCGGCAACATCGAAAAGCCGACCGGCGCCATCCGCGACGACGAGTCCCTGAGCGACGACGAGAAGGCCAGGCGCACCGCCGAACTCAAGGCCGCATGGCAGGAGACGCACAACCGGGTGCTGGCCGCCGGCGGCCTGCACATCATCGGTTCCGAGCGGCACGAGTCGCGTCGCATCGACAACCAGCTGCGCGGCCGCTCCGGCCGCCAGGGCGATCCGGGCTCCTCGCGTTTCTACCTGGCGCTGGACGACCCGCTGCTCAAGATCTTCGCCGGCGAACGGCTCAACGCCATCATGGTGCGCCTCAAGATGCCCGAGGGCGAGGCGATCGAGCATCCGCTGGTCAGCCGTTCGCTGGAATCGGCGCAGCGCAAGGTCGAACAGCGCAACTTCGACATTCGCAAGCAACTGCTCGAATACGACGACGTGTCCAACGACCAGCGCAAGGTGATCTACCAGCAGCGCAACGAACTGCTCGACAGCGACGACATTGCCGAGACCATCACGGCCATGCGCCAGGGGCAGATCCACGACACCTTCCGACTCTATGTTCCGGCCGAGAGCGTCGAAGAACAGTGGGACATCGGCGGCCTGGAGACCGCGCTGGCAGCCGAACTCCATCTGAAGCTGCCGGTCGGCGAATGGGTCAAGGCCGAGCCGCAACTCGGTGATGACGAAATCCTGAAGCGCCTGCTGGATGCCGGCGACGCCGCCTACGCCGAAAAGGTCGCCAAAGTCGATCCCGCCGCCTGGGCCGGCTTCGAGCGCAACGTCATGCTGCAAAGTCTCGATACGCACTGGCGCGAGCACCTGTCGGCGCTCGACCACCTGCGGCAGGGCATTCATCTGCGCGGCTATGCGCAGAAGAATCCGAAGCAGGAATACAAGCGCGAGGCTTTCGAGTTGTTCGAGGGTTTGCTGCAGACGGTGCGCAGCGAAGTCTCCAAATTGCTGCTGACCGTTGAAGTCCGCAGCGAGGAGCAGATCGAGGAAGTGGAAGCCCCGCCGCAGCTCGAGAACGTGCAGTTCCATCATGCGGACTACGACGAGGCGCTCGGTGCCGCCGCCGCGCCGAAGGCGGCGCAGCCCGTCGAGCGCCATACGCCAAAGGTCGGCCGCAACGATCCCTGTCCTTGCGGCAGCGGCAAGAAGTACAAGCACTGCCACGGCAAGCTGAGTTGACTTGAGCCAGGAGCGGCATCCGACGCTAGTCGAGGACGGAAGGTCCGTCCTCGTTCTTGACCAGACGCGGCTACCTCGCGAGGCCGTCATGCTGAGGCTGGTTTCACTGGAAGATGCCGCTCATGCCATTCGCGTCATGCAGGTGCGCGGCGCCCCGCTGATCGGCGCCACGGCCGCCTACGGCGTGGCGCTGGGTCTCGCCGACGACGCCAGCGATGCGCGCCTCGCCCAAGTGATCGAAACGCTTGCCGCGACGCGGCCGACCGCCGTCAATCTGCACTGGGCGCTGGCGCGCATGCGCGGCGTATTGGAAAAGTCGGCGCTGGCGACACGGCGTGATGCTGCTTGGGCAGAGGCGCGCTCCATTGCCACAGAAGACAAGGCTGCCAACGCAGCAATTGGTGGGCACGGCTTGGCTTTGCTGCAGGAGGCACGTCGTGGAGACTGCCCGATCAACGTCATGACTCACTGCAATGCGGGCCGTTTGGCCACGGTCGAGCATGGCACGGCCCTGGCGCCGGTCTATGCCGCTCATGCCGCCGGCCTGCCGGTGCATGTCTGGGTGTCCGAAACGCGACCGCGCAATCAGGGCCTGCTCACCGCATGGGAACTCGCCGAGGCCGGTGTGCCGCATACGCTGATCGCCGACAATGCCGCTGGCCTGCTGCTAATGCAGGGCAAGGTGGATCTGGTGATCGTCGGTGCCGACCGCATTGCCGCCAACGGCGACACGGCGAACAAGGTCGGTACCTATCTCAAGGCACTCGCCGCGCGCGCGCATGGCGTGCCTTTCTATGTCGCGGCGCCGCTGTCGACCATCGATTTCGCCTGCGCCTCGGGCGCGCAGATACCCATCGAAGAACGCGCCGCGGATGAACTCGGCGCTGGCGACATCCCGGTCGCGAACCCGGCTTTCGATGTGACGCCGGCGGCCTTGATCAGCGGCATCATCTCCGAGCGAGGCGTCGCAGCCGCCGACCAGTTGAGGCAGTGGCGTTCATGAGCGACGGCACGGCGGATCTCGCTGCCAGGGTACTCGCCACGGCGCGGGCGATGAATGCCTCGGGCATCAATCGAGGCAGCGCGGGCAACGTCAGCGCGCGTTGCGAAGGCGGCTTTCTGATCACGCCGACGGGCATGGCCTACGATGCCTGCGAGCCTGGCGACATGGTCAAAGTCGGCGCTGACGGCACGCCGGCCGGGCGGCGCCGGCCGTCATCCGAATGGCGTTTCCATCGCGACATCTACGGCGCGCGGCCCGACGCTGGAGCCGTGGTGCATACGCATTCGCCCTTCGCCACTGCGCTGGCCTGTCAGGAGCAGGGCATTCCAGCCTTCCATTACATGGTGGCCCGCTTCGGCGGGACCGACGTGCGTTGCGCGGCGTATGCCACCTTCGGCAGCCAGGAACTGTCGGATGCCATCGTCAGCGCGCTGGACGGGCGTTGCGCCTGCCTGATGGCGCATCACGGCATGGTGGTGTTCGGGCGCGACCTGAATCAGGCGCTGGCGCTGGCGATCGAGCTGGAGACCTTATGCGAGCAGTATTGGCGGGTGCTGCAACTGGGCGCGCCGAAATTGCTGCCGGCCGATGAGATGACGCGTGTGATGGCGAAATTCGCCACTTACGGGCAGCAGGACTGACTCGCTATTCCGCGTGGTAGCGGGTAACGCGCTCGACTTCCCGTTTCGAGCCGAGGATCACCGGAACGCGCTGGTGCAGTTTTTCCGGCTGGATTTCCAGGATGCGCCGGCGTCCATCGGTGGCCGCACCCCCCGCCTGTTCGACAATCATCGCCATGGGATTCGCTTCGTACATCAGCCGCAGCTTGCCGCCCTTGTCGCGCGTCTTGCTGTCGATCGGATACATGAAAATGCCGCCACGGCTGAGGATGCGGTGCACATCGGCGACCATCGATGCCACCCAGCGCATGTTGAAGTCCTGCCCGCGCGGCCCGTCCTTGCCCGCCAGGAGCTCATCGACGTAACGCTTCACCGGCGCATCCCAGTAGCGCGCGTTGGACGCATTGATCGCGAATTCGCGTGTTTCCTCGGGAATCTTCACATCTTCCTGGGTGAGGACGAAGCGGCCGAATTCGCGGTCGAGCGTGAATACGTTAACTCCATCGCCCAGCGTCAGCACCAGCAAAGTCGTGGGCCCATACACGGCATAGCCGGCGCATACCTGTTGCGTGCCGGGCTGGAGAAAGGCCTGCTCGGTCGGGTCCATGCCCTCGGGGCAGCGCAACACGGAAAAGATCGTGCCGACCGACACATTCACGTCGATGTTCGACGAGCCGTCGAGCGGATCGAACAGCAGCAGGTATTCGCCTTTCGGGTAGCGGTTGGGAATGGCGTGCGGCAGTTCCATCTCCTCCGATGCCATGCCCGCCAGATGGCCGCCCCATTCGTTCGCCTCGAGCAGGATTTCGTTGGAAATCACGTCGAGCTTCTTCTGTACCTCGCCCTGCACGTTGTCGCTGCCGGCGCTGCCCAGCACATCGGCCAGGCTGCCCTTGCCGATGGCGATGGAAATCGCCTTGCAGGCACGCGAGACGACCTCGATCAGCAGTCGCAGATCAGGGGAAATGACATTCTTGCTGCGTTGCTCTTCGATGAGGAACCGGGACAGAGTCATGGAGCGCATGGATGGTTTCGCTGATGGTCGAAAAAAGCGGAGATTATACGGTCCACGGGCAGCCCTTGCGGCGTGGCAAGTGTGCCGCGCCGCCGGGCTTTGCTGCTATTCTGGGCATCATCTCCAGCGCTGGTTGATCGCGTGAACGCACTTTCCCTGAAATCGATTCTCACTACCGATGTAGTGACCTGCGGCGCCGAGGACGCCCTTGGCGATGTGCTGCGAGCCATGGAGCGCAAGCGGATCAGCTGCGTTGTCGTGGTCGACGAGGAGCGGCGTCCCTGCGGTATCTTCACGGAGCGCGATGCGGTGGCTCTGTTGGCTGCGGACGGGCTCTCTCCGGACGGCCTGATTGGCGAAGTGATGAGCCGCCCGGTGGTGAGCTTCCCACTGTCGTTCGACTATCGCGATGCCTACCAGCTCATGCTGGCAAACGATGTGCACCATCTGGTGGCGGTGGATGACGAGGGCCGTGTGGCGGGCGTGATGACCGAAGCGGACTTTCTTGCGGATCTCGGCGACGAATACCTGGTGGCACCGAAGACTGTCGGCGCGGCAATGTCCGCGGACGTGACCACGCTGGATGGCTGCGCATCGCTGCAGGACGCCCTGCGCCTGATGCGCAACCGCGGCACCGACCATGTGGTGGTGACCGAAGCCGATGTGCCGGTGGGCATGGTGACCGACCGCGACGTGGTGCGCTTCGCCGCGGGAGGCGAGCGCCTGCAGGCGCCGCTGGCCGGCCTGATCGTGCGCGGCGTACGCTCCATTGCGCCTGACCAGACGCTGCAGGAGGCTGCGCGACGCATGGTCGAGCTCGGCGTGCGCCGCCTGCTGGTCGTCGAAGACGACCGCATGCGCGGGGTGCTGACGCGCCATGACATCGTGCGTACGATGCAGGGGCGCCACGTCGAATTTCTGCGCGACGCGGTTGTCCGCCTGCGTCGCGAACTGGTCAGACCGGGCGGGCGCCACGGCGAGTTTGGCCGGCACATGATTCTCGGGGGTGTCTTCGATCGCATCGGCGATGGGGTGTTTCTCGCGGACGCGACCAGCGGCTTCTATGTCGAAGCCAACGACCGGGCCTGCGAGCTGCTCGGCTATTCGCGCGACGAAATCCTTGGCCGGCATGTCTGGGAGATTTCGACCAGTTTTGCCGACGCCGCGGCCTGGCGGGTCTGGAGTGCCGGCCTGACGGAACAGGTGCGCGTGGTCAATACCGACTACCGGCGCCGCGACGGCAGCCTGCTGCCGGTCGAGGTTCGCGTCTACCAGGTGCTCGACGGCGAGCGTTTGCTGCATGTTGCGATTCTTCGCGATTTGTCGGCCACGCGCAGGATCGAAGCCGCGCTGCGCGAGGGCGAACGCTACTACCGGCACGTGATCGACAGTGCGGTCGACGGCTACTTTGCCATGGACCCGCAGCGCCGCTTCATTGAAGTCAATGACACGCTGTGCGATCTGTTCGGCTATCCGCGCCAGGAGTGGCTCGGAAAAACGCCGATCGGTTTCATCGCCGAGGAGAGCCGTGCCGAGTTGATTGCCCAGATGCAGCGCATCGACACCACCGATCGCCGCCGCTACCAGCTGATCGCCCTGCGCAAGAACGGCGAGAAGTTTCCCATCCTGCTCAACAACACGACGCATCGCAACGAACGGGGCGAGATCGTCGGCTCCTTCGGATTCATCACCGACCTGACGCCGATCGTCGAAGCGCAGCGCGCCGTTGCCGAGTCGGAGCGGGAGCTGCGCGGCATCCTCGACGACCTGCAGGACACCTACTACCGGACCGACCAGACCGGCACCATCGTGCGCGCTTCGCGTTCCGTCGAACAATTGCTCGGCTATACGGCGGAGGAGATGCTGGGCCGCAAGCTGGCCGATTTCTATTGGTCTCCGCAGGACCGCGACGAATTCATTGCCCAGATGCAGGCCAATGGCGGTCATATCGTCGGTGGCGAGTCGCGTTTGCGGCACCGGGATGGCCGCGAGCTGTGGGTGCTGACGACAGCGCATTTCATTCGTGATGCGGCCGGCAATATCGTCGGCGTCGAGGGCACCACCCGCGACAACACCCGGCAGCGTCGTGCCGAGGAGGAGCTGCGGCTTGCGGCAAAAGTGTTCGAGAGCAGCGGCGAAGCGATCATGATCACCGATTCCGAGGGCCGCATGATCTCGGTCAATCAGGCATTCTCGAGGATTACAGGCTATGCCGCGGCAGATGCCGTCGGCCGCAACGCCAGCATGCTGGCATCGGGCAGGCATGGCCGCGAGTTCTTTGCCGAGATGTGGCGCGGGCTGTTCGACAGCGGTTACTGGCATGGCGAGATATGGAACCGCCGCGGCAACGGCGAGGTCTTTCCCGAGTGGCTGAGCATCTCGTCGGTGCGCGACGCCGACGGAGAGATCACTCATTTTGTCGGTATCTTTTCCGACATCAGCGAACGCAAGGCGGCGGAAGCGAAGATCGCGTTTCTCGCCCACCACGATCCGCTGACGGGCCTGCCCAATCGCCTGCTGCTGAAGGACCGCATGGAGCAGGCCATAGTTCATGGCGAGCGCAGCGGCAACAAGGTGGCGCTGCTGTTCGTCGATCTCGATCGCTTCAAAGCGGTGAATGACGCCTTCGGCCATCCGGTGGGCGACACGCTGCTGCGTGAATCGGCGCAGCGCCTGCTGGGCTGCGTGCGCGACTCCGACACCATCAGCCGGCACGGCGGCGACGAATTCCTCGTCGTACTCACGGACCTGACCAGCTCCGAGGTGCCGGCCCAGATCGCCGGCAAGATCATGGCGGCGCTGGGCGAACCGTTTCACATCGATGGGCACGAGGCGACGATCTCCGCCTCCGTCGGCATTGCGGTGTATCCGGAAGACGGCGCGGCCTTCGACGAGTTGCTGAAGAAGGCCGACATCGCCATGTACCACGCCAAGGAAGCCGGGCGCAACGCCTTCCGTTTCTACACCGAGCGCATGAACGCCGATGCGCAGGCAAGGCTCGATCTGCACAGCCGCCTGCGCCGGGCGGTGGAGCGCGGAGAGTTCGTGCTGTATTACCAGCCGCTGGTCGATCTGAAGAGCGGCCGCATCGTCGGTGGCGAAGCGCTGCTGCGCTGGCAGAGCCCCGAGCACGGACTGATCGAACCGGAACACTTCATTACCGCCGCCGAACACAGCGGCCTGATCGTGCCGCTCGGCGAATGGGTGTTGCGGGAAGCCTGCCGCGAGCTCGCACACTGGCACGCGCAGGGCTACCTGGAGCTGTCAATGGCGGTGAATATCTCCGCCATCCAGTTCCGCCGCGGCGACGTCGAGGAGACGGTGCTGCGCGCGCTGGACGCCGCAGGCGCGACACCTGCGGCACTGGAACTGGAGCTTACGGAATCGATCCTGATCGACGGTGCCGAACAGGTTCTGGCTACCATCACGCGCCTGCAGGCGCTCGGCGTGCGGCTGGCGATCGACGATTTCGGTACCGGCTATTCCAGCCTCGCCTACCTCAAGCGCTTTGCGGTGGACAAGCTGAAGATCGACCAGTCCTTCGTCCGCGACATCGTGACCGATCAGGACGATGCGGCGATCGTGCGCGCCGTGATCCAGATGGCCCGCAGCCTCGGTCTGAAGGTGCTGGCCGAGGGCGTCGAGAGCGAAGCCGTGGCCAACGAACTGCGTGTCATGGATTGCGATCTGGTGCAGGGCTATCATTTCGGCCGCCCCATGCCGGCGGCCGAGTTCCGCCGCCTGATTCGCGCCGAATAGTACGAGGCGGCCATTTGCAGGCCGCCGCTGCTATTTCCCCCTGGTCCACGAATCCTTCAGCGTCACCGCGCGGTTGAACACCGGCGCGCCGGCCCTGGAGTCGATGCGGTCGGCGACGAAATAGCCGTGGCGCTCGAACTGGAAGCGGTCTTCGGCGGCCACGTGCTGCAGAGACGCTTCGAGCTGCGCGGTGATGACGATCTTCGAATTCGGGTTGAGATCGGCGATGAAATCGCCTCCCTCCGCGCCCGGCGCCTCGACGGCGAACAGCCGGTCGTACAGGCGCACTTCGGCGGCATGGGCGTGCTTCGCCGAGATCCAGTGGATGTTGCCCTTGACCTTGTAGTTGTCCGAGCCCGGCGTGCCGGACTTGGAGTCGGGCATGTATTCGCAGTGAACGGCGGTTACCCGCCCCTCTTCATTCTTGTCGCAGCCGATGCACTTCACCACGAAGCCATAGCGCAACCGCACCGTGTTGCCGGGGAACAGACGGAAGTAGCCCTTGGACGGCGTTTCCATGAAGTCCTCGCGCTCGATCCAGAGTTCCCTCGAAAACATTACCGGGCGCTTGCCCCACTCGGGCTTCTGCGGGTGGTTGGGGGCCAGGCATTCCTCTTCCTGTCCCGCCGGGTAGTTGTCGATGATCAGCTTGACCGGATCGAGCACGGCGATGCGGCGCGGCGCGGTTTCGTTCAGGTGTTCGCGCTGGCATTCCTCCAGCACGCTGATGTCGATCCAGGAATCCGACTTGGTGACGCCGATCATTTCGTTGAAGCGACGGAATGCCTCCGGCGTATAACCGCGGCGGCGCGCGCCGACCAGGGTCGGCAGACGCGGATCGTCCCAACCGTCGACGTAGCCCTCCTCGACCAGCTGGATCAGCTTGCGTTTGGAGAGCACGACATAGGAAAGATTGAGTCGGGCGAATTCGATCTGCTGCGGCAGCGGCGTATTGACGCAATCGAGCTCGGCCAGCCGCGCCAGAAGCCAGTCGTAGAAAGGCCGCTGGTCCTCGAATTCCAGGGTGCAGATCGAATGCGTGATGTTCTCCAGCGCGTCCTCGATCGGGTGGGCGTAGGTGTACATCGGATAGATGCACCAGGTGTCGCCAGTGGCGTGGTGCGTGGCGTGGCGGATGCGGTAGATCGCCGGGTCGCGCAGGTTGATATTGCCCGAGCTCATGTCCACCTTGGCGCGCAGGATGTGCGTGCCGTCGGCGAATTCGCCGGCCTTCATGCGGCGGAACAGATCGAGGTTCTCTGCCGGCGTGCGATTGCGGTAAGGCGAGTTCTTCCCCGCCTCGGTCAGCGTGCCGCGGCTGGCGCGCATTTCGTCGGCGGATTGCGAATCGACATAGGCATGCCCCGCTTCGATCAGCTTCTCGGCGAAGTCGTACATCCACTGGAAGTAGTCGGACGCGAAGTACTGGTTGCCCTGCCAGTCGAAGCCCAGCCAGTGGACAGCATCGATAATCGAATCGACATACTCCTGCTCCTCCTTCTCCGGATTGGTGTCGTCGAAGCGCAGATGGCAGGCACCGCCGTAATCCCGCGCCAGCCCGAAATTCAGGCAGATCGACTTGGCATGGCCGAAGTGCAGGTAGCCGTTGGGCTCCGGCGGGAAGCGGGTTCTTATCTTCGCCGTATCGCCAGCGCCGACTTTCTGCTGTGCGGCGGGACCGGGTTTGCCCGACCAGTGGCGAGCGGCATAGACATCGGCGGCGAGATCGGCGTCGATGATGTGGCGGATGAAATTCGAGGGTTTGTTGTCGGGTTCGGCCATGATCGGCGGCAGACTGATGCAAAGAGGCAATTCTACCGTTGCGACGTAGAATGCGCCCCTATGAATGCGACCGCCTTTCTCGCCATCGGCGTCGGTGCCGTATTGGGCGCCTGGTTGCGCTATGGCTTGGGACTTTGGCTCAACCCATGGTTTGCGGCGGTGCCCCTGGGCACGCTGGCGGCCAACCTGATCGGAGGCTATCTGGTCGGCGCCGCCGTTGCGGTGTTCCACATCAACGCCGAGCTGCCGCCCGAACTCAAGCTGTTCTTCATCACCGGCTTCCTCGGCGCGCTGACGACTTTTTCGACGTTTTCGGCCGAGGTGGTGCATCTGATCCAGAACGCGCGCTACGGCTGGGCGGCAGGCGCGGCTGCGCTGCATTTGTTCGGTTCGCTCCTGATGACGGGGCTGGGCATTTTCACCATCCACAAGCTGGCGCAATGAGGTTCGATCCCGAGGCGCGGCGGGCGGCGCGGCCCGCGCTGAGCTATGACGAAGCGCTGCCGGTCAATGTGCGGCGGGCCGAAATCGGCGCGGCCATGCTCAAGAATCAGGTGGTGGTGGTCTGCGGCGAGACCGGCTCGGGCAAGACTACGCAACTGCCGAAGATCTGCCTGGAGATCGGCCGCGGACTCAACGGCCTGATCGGCCACACGCAGCCGCGGCGGATCGCCGCGCGCGCCACCGCGACGCGCATCGCGCAGGAGCTGAAGTCCGAGCTCGGCCGCCATGTCGGCTTCAAGATACGGTTCACCGACCGCGTAACGACGGACAGCTATATCAAGCTGATGACCGACGGCATCCTGCTGGCTGAAACCCAGACCGATCCGCTGTTGCGCCAGTACGACACGATATTGATCGACGAGGCCCACGAGCGCAGCCTGAACATCGACTTCCTGCTCGGCTACCTCAAGCAGCTCCTGCCGAGGCGGCCGGATCTGAAGGTCATCGTGACCTCGGCCACGCTCGATGCCGAGCGCTTCAGCAAGCATTTCACCATCGACGGGAAACCGGCCCCGGTGATCGAGGTCTCCGGGCGGCTCTATCCGATCGAGACGCGCTACCGGCCCTTCGACGAGAAGAAGGACAGCGACCTCAACGATGCCATCGTCGATGCCGTCGACGAAGCCCATCGCACGGGTCCCGGCGACGTGCTGGTGTTCCTGCCCGGCGAGCGCGAGATACGGGAGGCCGCCGAAGCGCTGAGGAAACACCATCCGCCGGGGCTCGAAGTCCTGCCCCTGTTCGCGCGCCAGACCGCCGTCGAGCAGGGCCGCGTCTTCGCCTCGCACCAGGGGCAGCGCGTGGTGCTGGCGACCAACGTTGCCGAGACCTCGCTGACCGTGCCCGGCATCCGCTACGTGATCGACTCGGGCGTGGCGCGGGTCAAGCGCTACTCGCATCGCAGCAAGGTCGAAGCCTTGCAGGTCGAGCCGATCTCGCGCGCGGCGGCCAGCCAGCGCGCCGGACGTTGCGGCCGGGTTTCGGCGGGCGTCTGCTTCCGGCTCTACGACGAGGAGGACTTCAACAAGCGCGCGGCCTATACCGAGCCGGAGATCCTGCGCTCCAGCCTGGCCGGCGTGATTCTGCGCATGAAGTCGCTGCACCTGGGCGACGTCGAGGA
>DAIOGL010000004.1:19698-22913 GCA_036745235.1 Sulfuritalea sp. | reverse complement strand
AGGTGGGCGCCATCGGCGCCGATTTCCACCGCCAGCCAGACATCGTCGTTGATGATTAGCTTGGCGCCGCTGGCACGGCAGATGCGCAGCATCTCGGCTGCCTGCGCGCGACGCAGGGGACGCGACGCCGCCTTGTTGCGGTATTGAACGAAAGGCGTGCCGCCGTCGAGCGCCGCCTTTACCAGCGCCGAAAGCCGCGGCAGCAGCGGGTCATCGAGGGTGACGGCGCACAGACCCCTGAGCGTCATTCGGGCGCACCATCGAAAAGCGGCAAGAACTCAGATTTCATCTGCGCCATCATCCTCTTCCCGCGACCAGAACAGGCGGTCGGGGATGAATTGTCCCATGCCGGGACGAAAGCCGGCAGCCAACGTACGCCAAGTGTATTCCTGCGCCGCCATGACCGCCTCGGCTACATCTACGCCACTGGCAAAGTGGGCCGCAATTGCCGAGGCGAGCGTGCAGCCCGAACCATGGTAGCTGCCGGGCAGGCGCTCCCAGCGGTCGCTACGCACCATGCCGTGACTGCCATAGAGGGTATTCACTACCTGCGGCGTGCCTTCGTGCGTCCCGGTTACCAGCACATACTCGCACCCCGCATTGATCAGGCGATGGGCGCACTCGGCCAGGTCCGGTTCGAACCGCGCATCGTCGTCCGGCTCGCTCGTTTCCTGTGCCAGTCGCCGGGCTTCGAGACTATTGGGCGTCAGCAGCGTGGTCTGGGGCAGCAGGAGGCCGATCATGGCCTCGATCATCTGTTCGTCGGCAAACTGGTCGCCGCGTCCCGACGCCAGGACCGGATCGAGGATCACCGGAATCCCGGGGTAGTCCGAGATTACCTCGGCGATCGCGGCGATG
Source organism: Sulfuritalea sp. (assembly GCA_036745235.1). Taxonomy (GTDB): domain Bacteria; phylum Pseudomonadota; class Gammaproteobacteria; order Burkholderiales; family Rhodocyclaceae; genus Sulfuritalea. The sequence continues at coordinate 22,055 of DAIOGL010000004.1, read as the reverse complement.
ATTTCGACGCTGCCCAGCATGCCCAGCTTGAAGGCCGCCACCGGCATGTCCTCGAGCAGGGCGCGGGCCTGGTCGGCAACCCAGTCGGCGTCCAGCGGCAGGACGCCCTCGACACCGGCCGTGTCCTGCACGGTAATCGCGGTCACGACCGAGAGCGCGTGGCAGCCCAGGCTCGCGAGCGTTAAAATATCCGCCTGCAGTCCCGCCCCACCCGTCGGATCGGAGGCGGCGAACGTGAGCACGATGGGCGGCGACAAATTGGCGGCAGGGGCAACAGGCATGGATGTCCCGACTCGCCCCTGGCATTTCGGGTGACGAGCCGCTTGAGTTAATATGATCCAATTCTATCCGAAGGGATACCGCGACCGGCGCAGGCGCCAGGGCGCATATCCGATTTGATGCCGTCCCCGGCGCGAGGCGCAAGGGGACATAACCCACAGTCCGCAATGAGTCCCGATCCGCCTTACTCCAGATGGATGTGCCTGATCTGCGGTTTCATCTACGACGAGGCAACGGGGCTTCCTGAAGAAGGCTTGCCGGCCGGCACGCGATGGGATGAAATACCCCCCAACTGGACCTGCCCGGAATGCGGCGCCCGCAAGGAAGACTTCGAAATGGTCAAAATCTGAGTATGATTAACGTTATAGAGATTGACCTCGGCAGAAAGTTGCATCAACGAGGCGACAGAGGGAGGATGGAGAGCGCTCATGAAGAAAGTCGCTTCCATGACTGTGCCGCCCGCAGCCGCCATGAATGAAGCCCCGATCCGGCATGGAGTAACGTGAGCGAAACACCCCAGCTTTCCGGCATCAAGGTGATGGTGATCGATGATTCGAACACCATTCGCAAGACTGCGGAAATTTTCCTGCTGCAGGCCGGCGCCCAGGTGGTGCTGGCCGAGGACGGCTTCGATGCATTGGCAAAGATCAACGATCATCTGCCCAATGTGGTGTTCTGCGACATCCTGATGCCGCGTCTCGACGGCTATCAGACCTGCGCGCTGATCAAGAAGAACCCGAAATTCGCCGCCACTCCGGTGATCATGCTTTCATCCAAGGATGGGCTCTTCGACCGTGCGCGCGGGCGCATGGTCGGCTCAGATGAATACCTGACCAAACCCTTCACCAAGGACGGTCTCCTCAAAACCGTTGCCGCACACGCTGCGCGCAGCTGACCGATGTTTCATACTTATTAGCGAGGTAGCTACCATGCCTGTCAAAACTATCCTGGTCGTCGACGACTCCCCCACCGAACGCCATCTCCTGACGCAAATGCTCGTGACCGGCGGCTACGACGTCAGCACCGCCGACAGCGGCGACGAAGGCATCGAGCGGGCCAAGCAGATCAAGCCCGACCTCATCCTCATGGACGTGGTGATGCCGGGTACCAACGGCTTTCAGGCCACCCGTGCCCTTGCGCGCGATCCCGTGACCAAGGACATCCCCGTGATCATCTGCACCACCAAGGACCAGGAAACCGATCGCGTCTGGGGCATGCGTCAGGGTGCCCAGGCTTATGTCACCAAACCGGTGGATGGCCCGGCATTGCTGGCCATGATCGCAGCTCTCGGGTAAGCGCGACATTCATGGCCAAACGCATCAGTCTGCGCGAGTTTCAGCGGGACCTTTCCGAGCGCCTGGTGTCTGCACGCCGCGGCGAAGGCGGACAGGCCTTGCTCGGCATCGAATCGGGCTCTGATGATCTCCCGGGCGGCAGCCACTGGCTGATCGACCTTGCCGACTCGGGCGAAGTGGCACCGTTGCCGCAACTGACGCCAGCGCCTCTGACCAAGCCCTGGTTCGCCGGCATCGCCAACATTCGAGGCGTGCTGTACAGCGTGGTGGATTTCTCGGCCTGGCGCGGTGGCGCGCCGACGCCGATCAACGCGCAAGCGCGCTTGCTTCTGGTGGGTGCGCGACACGGCATCAACACCGCCTTGCTGATACGTCGCGCACTGGGACTGCGCCCGCAGTTGCAAATGCGTGCTGCAAGCGACGCCGGCGCTCCCGCGGGAACGCACGGGGCGGGCGAGACAACGCCCTGGCTCGGCGGACGTTTCAAGGACGCGCAAGACGTCATCTGGACCCAGTTACGCATCCCGGCACTTCTGGCCGACCCCAACTACCTAGATATCGCTCTCTGAGCGTTCCGGAAAGAAAAGCCATGGCCTTCGATCTCAAGTCGCTGTTCAAGAAAACCGCCGCACCTCAAGCTGAAGAAGTACCGCAGGCGTCGCGCCGCAAGGGGCTGCCCCTGATCGGCCATCTCGACATCGAGACCCAGTTCCGAATTCTCGGTACGGTTTTTCTGATCAGCCTGCTGATCACCGTCGCCGCGATCTTCATGCAGGGCCAGGC
>DAIOGL010000004.1:15170-19598 GCA_036745235.1 Sulfuritalea sp. | reverse complement strand
ATCCTCAATGCATCGAACCAGCTGGGCTGGGCACCCGGCTTCGACGACGCCATGGCAGCACAACTGGCGAGCGACATTGCCACCGCGCTGAGCCTCGCTCCCGCGGAAAGCCAGCTGGCCAAGAGCCTGAAGGTCATGGAGTCCTCGATGGCCAGCCTCGGCGCCGACCTCAAGCCTCTGTCGCGGGCGCGCACGGCCAGCAAGACGCTGATCGACGGCTGGCGCGCAATGGCGAAGAATACCGATAACCTGATCAAGGCCTACGAAGCGGAAATCTCCGCAACGGAAACCTCCACGTTTTCGGCCAGCTTCTTCGGCTCGCTGGCCCTGGTGATGCTGGTGCTGATGGTGAAGGCATTCAACGACGAAGGTCTGCGTCGAAGCGAAGACGCCGACCAGCAGCGGCGCATGGCTGAAGCCGCCAAGGACGCGACGCAGGGCGCCATTCTGCGTCTGATGAACGAAATGGGCGACTTGGCCGACGGCGACTTGACGATCCGCGCCACAGTGTCCGAGGACATCACCGGTGCCATTGCCGACTCGGTGAACTACACGGTTGAAGAACTCGCTGTTCTGGTACGGCGCATCAACGACGCTGCCGACCGCGTAACCCGTGCTTCGAACGCCGCGCAAAGCACTTCCAACGATCTGCTTGCCGCCACGAAAGTGCAGTCGGCCGAAATTCAGGGCGCCAACGCTGCCGTTCTCGAAATGGCCAATTCGATGAAGACCGTGTCGGCCTCGGCCCTGGAATCGGCCCGCGTGGCGCGCGCATCACTCGAGGCCGCGCAAAAAGGCGCGTCGGCCGTGTCGAATTCGATTACCGGCATGAACGAAATCCGCACGCAGATCCAGGAAACGTCGAAGCGGATCAAACGCCTCGGCGAATCCTCGCAGGAGATCGGTGAAATCGTGGAACTGATTTCCGACATTACGGAACAAACCAACGTGCTGGCCTTGAACGCCGCCATTCAGGCCGCCTCCGCCGGCGAGGCCGGACGCGGCTTCTCGGTGGTGGCGGAAGAAGTGCAGCGACTGGCCGAACGCTCAGGCGAGGCGACCAAGCAGATTGCCGCCATTGTCAAGACGATTCAAACCGATACGCACGACGCCGTGGCCGCCATGGAATATTCCACGCAGGGCGTGGTCGAAGGAGCCAAACTGTCGGATGCCGCCGGTCAGGCGCTGAACGAGATCTCCAGCGTGTCGCAGGATCTGGCCCGCCTGATTCAGGCGATCTCCAGCGACACGCAGCATCAGGCCGACATCGCCACCAAGGTGGCGGATTCGATGCAGGACATTCTCCGAATTACCGGCCAGACGACCACCAGCACGCAGCAAACCGCCGTGTCGATTGGCGAACTCACCGAGCTCGCCGTCGAACTGAAGGGCTCGGTCTCGGGCTTCAAGGTGTGAATCGAGAACAAATGAACCACGGCGTCGCGAATAGCTTCTGATGAGCACCGATCTCGATATCGGTCCGCTGTCCTGGGTCAAGGGAGAAATCGACCTTGCGCTGGAACGCGCCGGGCTCAGTCTCGCGGCCCACGCCGGCGCTCCAGGCGGCGACGAGCTGAAGAAGGCTCTCGCCAGCATGCACCAGGCACATGGTGCGCTGGCGATCGTCGGCCTCGACGGCATCACGGAATTCGCCGATGCGATTGAACAGTTGCTGACGGCCTTGGCCGACGGCACGGCGCCGGATGCCGGCGCCGCGATCGGCGCGGCACAAGGCGGGTTCTCCGCACTGCGCGGCTATCTCGACGACCTGATTGCCGGCCATCCCGACCAGCCGCTGAAATTGTTTGCGCCCTACCGCGCGATGATCGTTGCGCGCGGGCAGCCGGCTCCCGAGCCGGCGTCCCTGTTTTTCCCCGATCTCACGCAACGCCCGCCGAAACGCGAGAAGGAACTCCCGCCGCTGACGCCCGAAGCGCTGGCGACCCGCCTCAAGGCCGCACGCATGGGCTTCGAACGCGGCCTCCTGAAGTGGATCAAGAATGATCCCAAGGGCATCAACGAGATGAAAGTCTCGGTAGCGATGATCGAGATGACGCGCTCCACGCCGGCCGCACGGGCCTACTGGTGGGTCGCGCTGGGCGTCCTCGATGCGCTCGCTGCCGATGGTCTGCCTGAAGCGAATGAAGCCAAACGCTTTGCCATGCGCCTTGGTGCGCAGATCAAGAGGCTGATCGAAAGCCAGTCTGAAGCCAGCGAACAGCAATTGCGCGAGGCCCTGTATCTCGCCGCCTGCGCCACCAAGGGAGGTGAAGCGCTGACCATCGTGCGCGCCGCCTATCGCCTGGACGGCATGGTGCCCAGGGCGACGGCCTCGGAGACGGAGCGACTGCTGCCCCACATTCGCCACTTGCGCGAATTGCTCGCAGCCGCCAAGGAAGACTGGAACCGCCTTTGCACCGGTACCGCGGCGGCACTGCCGCCGTTTCACGAGCGCACGGCGCGAATTGCCGAAGAGGGGGCGGCCACCGGTCAGCCCGACTACACGCGCCTGACTGCCGCAATTCTCGAGCAGGCCGACCAGCTGCGCCGCGATCCGACGCAGCACAATGAAATCATGGCGCTGGAAATGGCCACGGCGCTGCTGCTCGCCGAATCCGCGCTGGAGAACTTCCAGTCGCTGGACGCGGACTTCGCACGCTCGGCCAATATCGTTGTCAACCGCCTCGCTGCGCTCGGGCGTGGCGAAGAGCTCGGCATGCTGGAACTGCCTCATCTCGACGCCATGTCGCGCCGTGCGCAGGAACGGCTGCTGCTCGAATCGGTGGCGCGCGAAATCCGCTCCAACCTCGGCACCATCGAACAGACGCTGGATGCCTTCTTCCGCGACACTTCGCGCCAGGCCACCCTGGCCTCGCTGACGCAGCCGATTCGCCAGATCCAGGGTGCGCTGCTGGTGCTCGGCCAGGACCGTGCCAATACCATACTGATGGAGTGCGCACGGGCCATCGAGCATTTCGCCGAGCCCGGCTTCGCCGTGCAGGCCGGCGACTTCGAAGACGTGGCGAAAAAGCTGTCGGCGCTGGGCTTTTTCGTCGCGCAGCTGCAGGGTGGTGGTGCCGACATCGACGCGATCCTCGAGCCGCCGCCCATCGTTCATGCCGCCCGCAAGGAAGAACCCGAAGCTCCCCCCCCACCCGCGCCTGCGGAGCTGGCCGCCGCAGCCCCGCCAGAAGTACCTGCCGCCGAGGTGATGGTGCCGGAAGCCGTATCCGAGCCCGAGCTGGCTGCCGAAGAAGAAGAAGAATTGGAATTGCCGGAATTCGAAGTGGAAGCGCTGCAGCCTCCGCCCGAGCCCACGCCCCCGCCGCCGCCCGCGCCCATGGAAGCCCCGCCGCCCTCGGCCGAGACTACGCGGCTGGTGGAGGTCAGCGAGGAGGAACTCGACGCCGAGCTGCTGGCCATCTTCCTCGAAGAGGCCCACGAAGTCCTCGCCACCATCAACGAACACCTGCCCGTCGTGCATGCCGCGCCAAACGACCAGGCCGCGCTCATCACGCTGCGCCGCAGCTTCCATACCCTGAAGGGTAGCGGCCGCATGGTCGGCCTGACCGACCTGGGCGAGACCGCCTGGGCGGTGGAGCAGGTGCTGAACGGCTGGCTGCACGAAGCACGCGCCGCGACGCCGGCGCTTCTCGAAATGCTCGATCGCGCCGCCGACATGTTCAAGGTCTGGATCGAACACCTCGAGGCGGGCGGCGGAGCCCGCATTGACGATGCCGAATTGATCCGCCGCTGCAACGCCTTGGCCGAGGCTGAAGCAGCCGAGGCTGCAGTCGCCGTGCCGCCAGCGCCGACTACAGAAGCCACCGAAGCTGCCGAAGCTGCTGCTGCCGAAGCTGCTGCTGCCGAAGCTGCTGCTGCCGAAGTTGCTGCTGTCGAAGTTGCCGAAGCGGAAGCTGCCGTCGAAGCTGCGGCTAAAGCACCTGAAGCGATCCAGCCATCGGCCGCAGTTGTCTCCTTCCCGACACCGCCATCGATCCGTGTCGGCGACGTGGAAGTGGCCCCCACGCTTTACAACCTGTACCTCGGCGAAACCCGCGAGCATGTTGCCACTCTGCAAGCCAACCTTGGCCTTGAAGTCGTGCCGGGCAATGACGTCATCCGCGCCGCGCACACCACGGCCAGCATATCGGCCGGTACTGGCTTCAGGCCGATCGCGAACCTCGCCCGCGCGCTGGAGAACGCGCTGACGCGCTTGTCCCTGCTGGAAGCCAGCCCGACCGAAGCGCAGCGATTCGTATTCGCTCGCTGCGCCGGTGCGCTCGAAGGCATGTTGGGCGCCGTCGCAGAGCGGCGCATGCCCGGTGAGGAGACCGCTCTCGCTGACGAGCTCAATGCAATGACGGCGGCGGCAGCACCTGTCGTACCTGAGGCAGCACCTGTCGTACCCGAGGCAGCACCTGTCGC
>DAIOGL010000004.1:12155-15070 GCA_036745235.1 Sulfuritalea sp. | reverse complement strand
GTCATCATGACCGCCGCGGAGCGCCGCGCCGCACGGATCGAAGACGAAATCGACGAGCAGGTGCTGCCGCTGTTCCTCGAAGAAAGCGTGGATCTCATGCGCGAGATCGGTGAGGCGCTGCGCCATTGGCGGGCCGCACCGACCGACGTCGAGATCTCCCGTACGCTCCAGCGCACGTTGCATACCCTGAAGGGCAGCGCACGGATGGCCGGCGCCATGGGTTGTGGCGAACTGCTGCATTCGATGGAAGACCGCGTCGATCAGGCTACCGCCATGAAGTCGGTGCAGCCGGCCATGATCGACGGCCTGGAAAGCTCGTACGACCGGGCCGCGATGCTGATCGAGCACTTGCGCAATCCGCTGGCGACCCGTCCCGAACCCGAACTGCCGCTTCCGACCGCCGGGCTCGACGTCTCGATCGAGAAGCTGACCGAAGAAGTGCCGGTGCTCCGGCATGAAGACGTGGCCGAGGCAGAGCATGCGGTCGCAGTGCCGGCCGCTGCTGCGGCGGCGGCGGCCTTCGCTCCCGCTGCCCAGGTACATCTGCGCGTGCGCGCGGACCTGGTCGACCAACTGGTCAACGAGGCCGGCGAAGTCGCCATCGCCCGCGGCCGGATCGAAGGCGAGTTGCTGGCAGTGAAGGCTTCGCTGCTCGAGCTTACGGAAAACGTGATTCGCCTGCGCAAGCAGTTGCGCGAAGTCGAGATTCAGGCCGAATTGCAGATGCAGTCGCAGCAGGCACTGGCAACCGAGCGCGGGCAGGAGTTCGACCCGCTGGAATTCGACCGTTTCACCCGCTTCCAGGAAGTGACGCGGATGATGGCGGAAAGCGTGAACGACGTCGCCACCGTGCAGCAGAACCTGCTGCGCAATCTCGACCATGCCAATGCGGCCGTGACGGCGCAGGCGCGCCTTTCCCGCGAGCTGTCGCAGCGCATGATGGGCGTGCGCATGGTGCCCTTCGAGAGCCTCGCCGATCGCCTGCATCGCGTGGTACGCCAGGCAGCGAAGGATACCGGCAAGCGAGCCAACCTCGACATCCGCCATGGCCAGACCGAACTCGATCGCTCGGTACTGGACAAGATGGCCGGCCCGATCGAGCATCTGCTGCGCAACAGCGTCGCCCACGGGCTGGAAGACCAGGCCGCGCGGGCGGCGGCCGGCAAGGACGCGATCGGCCAGATCACCCTGTCGCTGGCGCAGGAAGGCAATGAAATCGTGCTTTCGATCGCCGATGACGGCGCCGGACTGCGCTTCGACCGGATTCGCCAGCGCGGCATTGAACGCGGCCTGATTCCGGCGGACGCCGAAGTCGATGACGCGACCCTGACACAACTCATCTTCCAGCCCGGATTCTCCACCGCGGAGGATCTCACCGCGCTCGCCGGACGCGGCGTCGGACTGGACGTGGTGAAGAGCGAGACCGCCAGTCTCGGCGGCCGCATCGAGATCGCATCGACCGCCGGTCGTGGCAGTACCTTCCGCATCTACCTGCCGCTCACGCTGGCCGTAACCCAGGCGGTACTGGTCACTGCCGGGAGCCGGACCTACGCGATCCCGTCCTCGATGATCGAGCAGGCCACCGAGCACAAGCCCGAGACGGCCGCACAGGTGCGCAGTACGGGCAGCGCCGAATGGCTGGGAAACCGCTATCCCTACAACTATCTTCCCGTATTGCTGGGCGACAAGGATGCAACACCGCCGCCGGCGCGGCGGCACTGGATACTGCTGGTCAAGGGCGGAACCGAACGCGTGGCGCTGGAAGTCGACAGTCTCAGCGGAAACCAAGAAGTCGTGGTCAAGGCCGTGGGGCCGCAACTGGCCCGCGTGCCCGGCCTTGCCGGCGCCACGGTGCTGGGCAACGGCGAAGTTGCGCTGATTCTCAATCCCGTCGCACTTGCGGCGCGCGCCATCGAGCGCACCAGCACTCCGGTGCAGTTGGCGACCGCCGCCCCGGTCGAAGCCCCGGCGTCAGTTGCTGCTGCTCCGGCAGTCCCCGCTGTCGCGGCCGCGGCCGCCGTGATGGTAGTCGACGACTCGCTGACCGTGCGCAAGATCAGCGGCCGGCTGCTCGCGCGTCATGGCTATCACGTACTGACCGCCAAGGATGGTGTCGACGCGCTGGAGCAACTCGGCGAAGTGATTCCCGACGTCATGCTGCTGGATATCGAAATGCCGCGCATGGACGGCTTCGATCTGGCGCGCAACATCCGCGCCGACAAGCGCCTGAAAAATATTCCGATCATCATGATCACGTCGCGCACGGCCGACAAGCACCGCCAGATGGCGACCGAAATCGGCGTCGATCACTATATGGGCAAACCCTACGACGAAGAGGAACTGCTGGCGCGCATACGCGAATGCATCGCGCAAAAGCAGCAAGCCGGTGCCGGCCGCAGCATTTCCTGAACACTGGAATCATCGATGACGCCGCAAGCCAGGCTGCGCCCCTTCAAGGTACTCGGGATCCAGCAGATCGCCGTCGGCGGTCCCTCCAAGGAACGCCTCCGAAAGCTCTGGGTCGACATGTTCGGCCTTGCCGTAACGGGCAATTTCGTCAGCGAGCGCGAAAACGTGGACGAGGACATCACGTCGATGGGCAGCGGTCCCTTCAAGGTGGAAGTCGATCTGATGCAACCGCTCGATCCGGCCAGGAAGCCGGCGGTGAATGAGCCGCCGCTCAACCACGTCGGACTCTGGATCGACGATCTGCCGGCTGCCGTGGCATGGCTCACGGCGCAGGGCGTGCGCTTTGCGCCGGGAGGCATCCGCAAGGGCGCCTCGGGCTACGACATCACCTTCCTGCATCCCAAGGCCAACGAGCAGTTTCCGATTGCCGGAGAAGGTGTGCTGATCGAGCTGGTTCAGGCGCCGGCCGAGGTGATCGAAGCGTTCGCGCGACTGGCCTGAGCGCC
>DAIOGL010000004.1:2675-12055 GCA_036745235.1 Sulfuritalea sp. | reverse complement strand
CGCAACAGTTCGGATGGCGACAGGTCGCCGCCGGAGAACATCGCAATCCCGACACTGGCCCCGACTTCCAGCGGCACGCCGAGAATCCGCATCGGCTCGCCGAGATTGGCGATGACTTTCTCCGCCATGCGTTCCGCATCTGCGCCGCTGGCAATTCCGCTCAAGGCAATCGCGAATTGATCGCCGCCGAGGCGCGCCACCGTGTCGACTTCGCGCACCGTCGCCCGAAAGCGATCCGCCACGCTGCGCAGGACTTCATCTCCGATCGCGCGGCCGTAGTCGTCGTTGATCGCCTTGAAGCGATCGAGATCGACCAGCAGCAAAGCGATCTTGCCGTGGCTGCGCCGCGCGTGCTGCATCGACTGCTGCAGGCGGGCGTCGAACAGCAGCCGGTTGGCAAGGCCCGTCAGCGTATCGGTATGAGCCAGAGACTGCAGCTGGCGTTCGTTTTCGCGCAGCCGGGCGTTGGCCGCTTCCAGTTCGGCGGTGCGCGCGGCCACGCGCCGCTCGAGGCTCGCCTCGGATCGCTGCAGGGCCCCCACCAGTTGATGCTTGGTCGCCAGCGCCTCGCTCTGGGCAGCGTCCTTCTCGCGCCGCAGCCCGTTGATGCGATCGGCCAGGGCAAAGGAGAGCAGCAGCATCTCCAGTGCCGAGCCGATCTGAATGGCATAGAAGCTGAAAAAGGTGGTCGGCAGCAGGTCCAGGTTGCGCAGGCCGACGACGGCGACGCCCAGCAGCAGGACAGTCCATGCCAGAAGGAAGGTGCGCGCACCGGGCTGGTCGTTGCGCCAGCAACGAATCCCGGCAAGCATCGCCACCAGCGAGAACGCAACGCCGGTGAGCGAAGTGAGGATGGCCGCCAGGCGGTAGGGCGCAATCAGGGGCGCAACCATGAGCAGGGCAAACAGCGCGGCGAGGCTGATCACGGCGCCGTCCAGGCGCGGCACGCTGTGCCGCGTATCGAGGAAGCCCCGGGTGAACAAGGCGCCGAACAGCCCAGTAGCGGCGAAGCCGGCCGAATAGGCCATGTTGCCCCATACGGGCCAGGTGGGCCAGAGAAATTGGTTACCCAGCCCGCTGAGGGAGAGCTGCCCCACGGCCATGCTGGCAGCGAACAGCACATAGGTGAGATAGGTGTGATCGCGCAGCGAGACCCATAGCAGCAGGTTGTAGAGCGCCAGAGCCAGCAGCATGCCGAAATAGATAGAGAGCAGTGCGTAGCTGGCCAGCGACTTCTGCCAGAAGGTATCGACATGCCACAGCCGCAGCGGGACGGTCAGCGTGCCTTCGGAAGCAATGCGCAGCCAGACCGTGCTGTCGCCCTTCTCGCGCAGATGAAGCGGAAAGACGAAGTTGCGATGCAGCAGCGGCCGCGCAGCGAAGGGCAGGCGGTCGCCGGCATTCAGATGTTCGCCGCCGGGACCGAAATAGTCGACGCTGTCCAGCGTCGGAAAGGCCACCTCCAGCAGCCAGTCGCGCGGCGCGTCCGCGTCTGCATCGATCGTGAAACGCAGCCACCAGGCCGAGGAGGAATAGCCGAAGTTGATTGCCGCATCGCCGGGCAAATTCGAGGGGATGAACTCCGTCGCGCGGCGCTGAACATCGGCCAGCGACAGACGACCGCTCGGGTCTTCCAGCACGGCGACTTCTGCCGCCAGGGCGACAGACGTGATGCCCGGCACCAGACGCACGGCCGCGAACGTACTGCCGCTGTGGCACAACCAGCAGCACAACAGCAACAGAACGGATGGAATGCGCGACACGACACGGTCCGGTTGAAATACCCGCAAAATTCTACCCCCTCACTTGGGTAGAATCCCCGCTTTCCTTACGTTCCGGAATTCTCTCATGCTCTTCGATTCCTATTCCAATTCGGCCCTGCAACTGGCCAACCGCATCGTCATGGCGCCCATGACCCGCTGCCGCGCCGACCATAGGGACGCCGTGCCCAACGAACTGATCGTCGAATACTACCGCCAGCGCGCCAGTGCCGGCCTGATCATCTCGGAGGGAGTCCCCGTTTCCGATCGCGCGCGCGGCTACCTCAATACCCCGGCGCTGTGGAACGACGCGCAGGCGGCGGGCTGGAAGAAGGTTACCGACGCCGTGCATGCCGCAGGCGGCAAGATGTTCGCCCAGATCTGGCATTGCGGCCGCGTCGCGCATGCGGCGCTGCACGCCGATGGCAGCGCCCCGGCAGGTGCGTCGATCAAACCGGCGGCCACGCAGACCATGGTTCCGGGCCCCGACGGCAGACCCGTACCCACCGACTGCGGCCAGCCGCAGGCCTTGAGCATTCAGGAACTCCGCGGCGTCGTCGCCGAGTTCGCCCACTCCGCGAGGCTCGCCATGCAGGCCGGCTTCGACGGCGTCGAGATTCACGGCGCCAACGGCTACCTGCTCGATCAATTCCGCTGCCCCGCAGTGAATGACCGCAACGACGCCTACGGCGGCTCGCTGGCCAACCGCTACCGCCTGCTGCTGGAAGTGGTCGACGCGGTGGCGGCGGAAGTGGCGCCCGAACGTATCGCCGTGCGCCAGTCGCCCTATGGGGTGGGCAACGGCATGGTCGCCGACCCCGAACCGCTGGTGACCTACCCGTGGCTGGCGCGCGAGCTGAATCAGCGCGGCATAGGCTTTCTGCACATCTACTGCCAGACCGTGGACTGGATCCACGACGCGACGCACTCGATGATGCCGGCATTGCGCGACGCCTTCCACGGCGGGCTGATCGCCTGCGGCGGCTTCAAGACGGCGGCTGCATGCGAAGCGATCCTGACGCGCGGGCATGCCGACCTGGTCGCGATCGGAAAGCCCTTCATCTCCAACCCCGACCTGGTCGAGCGCCTGCGCCGCGACGCACCGCTCAACAAGTGGGATACGGCCACCTTCTATGCGCCGGGCGAGAAGGGATATATCGACTACCCGACGCTCTGAGCCCTGACAAGAGTCGGCGCTGGCGACACGGCGATCATGAAGATACCGGCGCGGAAATGGCTCGCCGCGGGTGTCGGCTGGCTCGCCGCGCTGGCGCTGCCGGCGGCGGCCGAAGCGGAGGCGGCCCCCGACTATGCGAAGTCGACGCTGCTGGGCGACTGGAGCGGTTCCCGCGGCGAACTCTGGCAACGCGGCGTCGCGCTGGAAGCCGGGCTGAAGGTCGATAGCCTGCACAACCGGGGCGGCGCAACGGCCGGCAGCCAGACGCTCAGCCATCTCGAATTGAAACTGCGCGCCGACCTGGAAAGACTGCTGGGCTGGAGCGACGCTGTCGCCTACCTCAACACCGATACCGACAGCGGCGCCGGCATCAACGCGCGGCGTACCGGCAGCCTGATGGGCGTCAGCAACATCGAGGTTCCGGTGCCGACGACGCGCCTGTTCCACGCCTGGGTGCAGAAGGGCTACCTCGACAACCGCTTCTCCGTCCTGGCCGGCCTCTACCCGATCGACTCCGAATTCTTCGCCATGGACTCGGCGGCGACCCTGCTCCACCCTGCCTTCGGCACGCCCGCCGATCTGGCGCTGACCAATGCCCCGTCCGTGTTCAACAACGCCGCCTTCGGCATTCGCGCCAAATGGCTGGCGGAGAATCGCGACTGGTACGCGATGGGCGCGCTGATGGATGGCGTTCCCAACGACCCGGCACGGCCGACGGCCACGGCCATCCGCTTCGCGCGGGGGGATGGCGCCTTCGTCATCGGTGAAATCGGCTGGATGCCATTGGAATTCGGCCATCTCTTCGAGCCGGTGGACCCGTCAAGCGTAAGGCCGACGCCGGGATTGCTCGCCCATGAAAAGTATGGCGGGCTCAGTAAGTATGCCCTCGGCCTCTGGCGCTACGGAAATCGCGTCGCCGACCAGGTCGACGTCGATGCCGGCGGCGATCCGCTGCAGCGCCGCTCGCAGGGCGGCTACCTGCTCGCCGAGCGCACGCTCTTCAGCCTCGGCGCGGAAGCCGGCCGCGACCTCACGGCCTTCGGCCGCTACGCGTTCAGCAGCGGCCATTCGACGGCCATCGATCGCATGTGGAACCTCGGCGTCCGCCTGCGCGGCCCATTCGCCGGCCGCCCCGACGACAGCGTCACCATCGGCTGGACGCGCGGCCGACTGGCGCCGAAGTGGCGCGCCGTTCAGTCCGTCGCCGGCGCCGGCACACCCTCTGCCGAGCAAAGCTTCGAGATCACCTGGCGCATTGCGATCACACCCTGGCTGGCGCTGCAGCCCGATGCTCAGCACATTCGCCATCCCGGCGGCGCATCGGCGGCGCGCAACGCGACGCTGATCGGCGCGCGGGCCGAAATCACCTTCTGACGGCTTCGCCGCGCCGGCCGCTCAGTCGGCTTCCGTGTTCCAGAGCTGATGCGCGTCGAGCAACAGGCGATAGCGCGCCTCGCTGGCCTCGAGCCGCGCCATCGAGGCGGCCAGCCTTGCCTCGATGGCCTGGCGGCGGGCTGTCTGCAACTCGGCGAACTGGCCCTCACCCAGGCGCCAGGCCTTTTCCAGCAGGCGCACGTTTTCTTCCATGCGCAGCGCGACGTCCTCCAGCCGATGCCACTGGCCGCGGGTGCTGTGCGCCAGGCTGACGGTGCGCTGCGCCTCCGCCTCGACGCGGGCGAGCACCAGGGCCTCGCGTGCGCTGGCCGCGTCGGCTTCGGCGGCACCGGCACGGGCCGACGCCGCGCGCCCGCTGCCGGGCAGCGGGATCGTCAATTGCACGCCGACGATACGCTCCTGCCCGTCGCGCTCGCTGCCGAATTTCACGCCCAGCGTCGGATCGGGCAGTCGCTCGGCGTCGAGCCGCTGCGCCTGCATCTGGCCGCGCCGGGCGGCGCTGCGGGCCATCGCCAGTTCGTGGTTGTGCTCGAGGATGCGTTGGCGCCACGTCCCGGCAGATTCCCCGATCACCGGCGGCTCAGGCGTCGCCATGGATCCGTCTGCGGGCAGGGCGATGCCCGGGAAGGATTGGCTGAACTCGCTCGCCGCGCGGTCGCGTCGCCCCTGGGCCTGGGCGAGCTGCGCCTGGGCCTGCGCCAGCTGGGCTCCCGAGAGCAACTCCTCCAGCTTCGCCGCATCGCCGGCGCCGACTCTCTTGCCGACCACCTCGTGCTGGCGCTGCAGGGTTTCGACTTGCCGCGCCCATTGCCACGTCGCCGCGGCTTCGCGCTGCCACTCGAACCAGCGTCCGAGCAGCAGCCGCGCGGTCTCGTGCATGGCATCGCCGAGGGCGAAGCGCGCATGCTCGATGCCGGCGGCGCCGAGCGCGGCATCGCGGGCAGCCTTGCCCGGCAGCCGGATGGCGCGCTCGAGGCCGACTTCATTCTCGCGGTAGCTGATGTCGAGCGGGCGATCGCGTCGTTGCTGGCTGGAGAGCTTCAGCGCAAATTCATGCGGGCCGGCCTCGAGCCGGTCGCGGTTGGCTTCCTCGACCTGAACGCCGGCCGCCGCGCCGCGCACCAGGGGATGGGCGCGGAGCGTCTTCTCGACCTGCGCCGCCGGCGGCAGGTCGGGCGGCTCGGCGGCCCAGACGGCCAGAGGAAACAGGGCGAGGATCAGCAGGCGGCTCATGCCAGCGTCCCCGAATCGAGCACCGCACTCTGCCACCACGCCACATCGGGGCTGGGCAGGTCGCTGCGCAATTCCTGCAACAGCTCCGCCACGTGCCTGGCGTCCATCAGGATCTCGATGCGCACCCGCTCGGCGCGCCCGCGCACCTGCTCGCGCGGGCTCTCGATGCCCTCCGGATCGCCATGGCCCTCGACCCAATGGGTATTGAAGGGGCCCACCCACTGCGGATGCTGCAGCAGCTTGTCGAGAATCCGCGCTTCCAGCCCTTTGGGCAGGATCAGAGTGAGACAGGCGTCGAGTCGTTTCTTCATGTCTCTTTCCCCCAGCGTTGGTAGAGGATGGGCAGCATCACCAGCGTCAGCAGTGTCGAGGTGATCAGTCCGCCGATGACGACGATGGCCAACGGGCGCTGGATTTCCGAGCCCGGCCCGCTGGCAAACAGCAGCGGGACCAGCCCGAAGGCGGCAATCGATGCCGTCATCAGCACCGGACGCAGGCGGCGCTTCGAACCTTCGATCACCACGCGCTCGAGCGGCATGCCCTGCGCCCGCAACTGGTTGAAATGGGAGATCAGCACCAGGCCGTTGAGCACCGCGATGCCGAGCAGGGCGATGAAGCCGACCGAGGCCGGCACCGAAAGGTATTCGCCGGCGATGAGCAGGGCGAAGACGCCGCCGATCAACGCGAACGGAATATTGACGAAGACCATCGCCGCCTGCCGCACCGAGCCGAAGGTGGTGAAGAGAATATGGAAAATCAGCGCCAGCGCTACCGGCACCACCAGCATCAGCCGCTTGGCGGCACGCTGCTGGTTCTCGAATTGACCGCCCCAGGCCAGACGATAGCCGGCGGGCAGCTTGACCTCGGCAGCCACCTTCGCCCTGGCTTCCTCGACGAAGCCGACCAGGTCGCGGCCGGTGACGTTGGCCTGCACCACCACGAGGCGGGCGGCATTCTCGTGATCGACCTTGACCGGACCGGCCAGTCGCTTGAGGCTGGCCAGGGCCGAGAGCGGAACGGTTTCGCCGTTCGGCAGCGCCAGATGCACGCCGGCAAACAATGCCGGCGACATGCGCACGTCGTCGCTGCCGCGGATCACCAGCGGCGTGCGGCGGCCGCCCTCGAGCACCAGTCCCAGCGATTGACCTTCGACCTGGGCTCGCAAGGCGGTGGCGATGTCCTCGATCGAAAGCCCGAATCGGCCGGCCATCAGACGATCGACTTCCACCGTGAAATACTGCACGCCCTCGTTCTTCACCGTCAGCACATCCTGCGCGCCGGGCACGGTTTTCAGCAGCGCCGCGATTGTCTCGGCCAGCGTGTTGAGTTCGGCGAGGTCGGTGCCGAAGACCTTGATCGCCAGATCGCCGCGCGTCCCGGTCAGCATCTCCGATACGCGCATTTCGATCGGCTGGGTGAAGGCGACGTCCATCCCGGGAAAGTCGACCAGCACCTTGCGGATTTCGTCGGTGAGCCATTCCTTGTCCGGCTTGCGCCACTCGCTGCGTGGCGACAGCACGAGAAAACTGTCGGTCTCGTTGAGCCCCATCGGATCGAGGCCGAGTTCGTCGGAGCCGGTGCGGGCGACGATGTCCTTGATCTCCGGCACGCGCTCGAGCAACGCCCGCTGCACCGCCATGTCGGTCTGCGCGCTTTGTTCCAGGCTGATCGAAGGCAGCTTGGCCAGCTGCATCAGGATGTCGCCCTCGTCCATGGTCGGCATGAAGGTCTTGCCGAGCAGGAAGAAGGCGGCGATCGTCGCGGCCAGCGCCGCCAGCGCCGTGATGATCACCTTGCGCGAATTGGCCAGGCTCCAGCGCAGCAGCGGCTCGTAGAGTCGCGTCGCCTGCCGCGGCAGCCAGGGTTCGTGGTACCCGCTCGATGGTTTCAGCAGATAGGACGTCAGCACCGGAATCACGGTCAAGGACAGCAGCAGCGAACCCGAGAGCGCGAAGATGATGGTCAGCGCGACGGGAATGAACAGCTTGCCTTCGAGCCCCTGCAGGGTCAGCAGCGGCAGGAAGACGATGACGATGATGGCCATGCCCGACACCACCGGCTCCGTCACTTCGCGCACGGCCCGGTAGATGCGATGCAGGAAGGGCAGCTTGGCGCCGGCCGGGTCGGCCAGCTGGCTTTCGACGTTTTCCACGACGACGACCGCGGCGTCCACCAGCATGCCGATGGCGATGGCGAGGCCGCCAAGGCTCATCAGGTTGGCCGACATGCCGAAAGCGCTCATCAGGATGAAGGTCACCAGCGCCGCCAGCGGCAACACGCATGCAACGGCGATGGCCGCGCGCAGGTTGCCGAGGAAGGCCAGCAGCAGCACGACCACCAGCACGATGGCCTCCGTCAGCGCCTTCGCCACGGTGCCGATGGCGCGGTCGACCAGCGCGCCGCGGTCGTAGAAGATCTTCGTCGTCACGCCCGGCGGCAGCGAGGGCGCAATTTCAGCCAGCTTGGCGCGCACGCCCTCGACCACGGAGCGCGCGTTGGCGCCGCGCAGACCGAGCACGAGTCCCTCGACGGCCTCCTCTTTGCCGCCATGGGTTACGAAGCCGTAACGGGTGAGGCTGCCGATGCGCACCGTCGCAACGTCGCCGACCCGCGTGACATGCGGCGCGACCTGCCCCGGATGGGCGCCGGGCGGATCGGGCACCAGAATGGCGCGCAGGTCATCGAGAGTCTTCACGCTGCCTTCGACGCGAACCAGCAGCGATTCTTCGCCCTCGCTCAAGCGGCCGGCGCCGTCATTGCGGTTGTTCGCCTCGAGCGCGCGGCGCAGGTCGCTCAGCGTAAGCGAACGTGCCTTCAGCGCAAGCAGATTGGGCACCACCTCGAAGCTTCGCACGTGGCCGCCCAGGGCATTGACGTCGGCCACGCCCGGCAGGGTCCTGAGCTGGGGGCGTATGACCCAGTCGAGCAGGCTGCGCTTCTCCGCCAGCGAGAGATTGCCTTCAATGGTGAACATCAGCATCTCGCCCAAGGGCGTGGTGATCGGCGCGAGGCCGCCCGAAACTTCCGCGGGGAAATCCTTCATCGCGCTGGCCAGACGCTCGGACACCTGTTGCCGCGCCCAGTAGATATCGGCGCCGTCCTCGAAATCGAGCGTAATGTCGGCGATGGCGTACTTGGCCACGGCACGCAATGCCCGCTGTTTCGGAATGCCGAGCATTTCCAGCTCGATCGGCGTGACGACGCGCGCCTCGACTTCCTCCGGCGTCATGCCCGGCGCCTTGACGATGATCTTGACCTGCGTAGACGACACATCGGGATAGGCATCGATCGGCAGTCCGCGCAGGGCATACGCGCCGGCGCCGATCAGGAGCAGCGTGCCGATCAGCACCAGCAACCGCTGGGTCAGCGCGAATTCGACCAGTTTTTGCAGCATGCTATGCCTCCGCAGGGCCGCCCCAAGGAAGCATGCGCCCCCCGGTGGGGGGCAGCGAGCAGGAGTTGCGAGCGTGGGGGGCCATTTAGTTGCCTCCGCCGAGGCCCAGCCACTTCGCCTTCAGCGTGGAGACACCCTTCACCGCGAGCCTGGATTCCGCGGCAAGATCCGCCGCCACCAGCGTGGTATCCGGCGTTTCGTCGAGCACCTTGACGGCCGCCGGGCGGAAGCCGCCCGCCGCTTCCAGGAAGACCCAGACCGCTCCCTGGTGGCGAACCAGCGCCGACGAAGGAACACGCCAGGTCTTGTCCGCGAGCTGCCGCGCCGAAACGATTTCCGCCTGCACATACTGGAACGGCCGGATGCAGCCGTCAGGCTTCGGCAGTTCCGCACGAATCAGCAGCGACTGGCTGGCCGCCTG
>DAIOGL010000004.1:0-2575 GCA_036745235.1 Sulfuritalea sp. | reverse complement strand
GAAATGATGCCATCGGCGTAGAGGCTCTCGTCGCGCCGGAGATTCTCGCCGGCAAGACTGGCCTGAGCCTGGGCGTTGGCGAAGTCGCGCTGCAGTTCGAGAACCTGCGCGCCCTGCAGGCGGGCCAGCCACTGGCCCTTCTTCACCGTCTCGCCATAGGCGGCGCCGACCGCGGCGACCATGGCCGGCAGCGGCGACGCGATGACTTCAACCTGGGCAGGCGGCACCACCACCTGCGCCGGCAGGCGAATTCCCGCACCGGCCTTCATCTCGGCAAGGGCAGCGCTGACAATGCCGCCACGCGCCGCTTGCTCGGGCGTGAGGTGGATCAGCTCATCGGCGGCCAGCGCGGGTGCTGCAGGCAGCAGCAGCAAGAAGCAACGCAGCAGAACGGACATGCGGGTCAACCTTCGTTCGATCGAATGAAAAAAGTATAGGCCCGCCCGATTAACCCTTCCTTAAGGTCCGCGCAGACGCGGCGACCGGGCGGATCCCCGTGCCGCCAGCGCCGACTCCTGCTACTTGAAGGCGATGATGGCCTGATCGACCGCCAGGCTTTCACCCGGCTTGGCCAGCAGTTTCGCCACCACGCAATCGCGCTCGGCCTTGAGCACGTTCTCCATCTTCATCGCTTCGATCTTGGCCAGGATTTCGCCCGCCTTGACCTCCTGCCCCACCTCGACGGCAATTTGCGTCAGCAGCCCCGGCATCGGCGAAAGCAGGAATCGCGACATGTCCGGCGGCGCCTTGACCGGCATCAGCGCCTTCAGCACCGCCGTGCGCGCCGACATCACCTGCATGTCCGCCTGCACGCCCCAGTGGAACAGCCGATAGACGAGGCCGCGCCGCTCGATCTGCATGCAGATCGACTGGCCGTTGAGCGCACCCACATAGAGCGGCTCGCCGAATTGCCAGTTGGAGCGCAGTTCATAGCGCTCCCCGCCAAAGCTGACATCCCAGCCGCCTTCGGCCTTGGTCACCTTGACCTGATACTGGTCCGCCCCCAGCAGCACGACGAAGTCCTCCCCGGGAACGAACTCATGTCCCGGCATCTGGCCGGAGATGGTCCCGTTGCGCTCCAGATGCTGGCGATGGATTGCGGCGGCGACGGCCACCAGCATCGCCGGATCGTCGTGCGGCACGTCGGCGGCGTTGAAGCCCTTGGGGTACTGCTCGGCGATCAGGCCGGTGTTGAAGTCGCCGGACAGGAAGCGCGGGTTCTGCATCAGTGCTGCCTGGAAAGCGATATTGGAGGCAACGCCGCGGATCACGAACTGGTTCAATGCATCGCGCATGCGGGCGATCGCCTGATCGCGCGTCGCCGCATGGACGATCAGCTTGGCGATCATCGAATCGTAGAACATCGAGATCTCGCCGCCTTCATAGACGCCGGTATCGACGCGCACGCCATGCACCTCGGGCGGCGGCATGTACTTCACCAGCCGGCCGGTGGAAGGCAGGAAGCCGCGGAACGGGTCTTCGGCGTTGATCCGGCATTCCATCGCCCAGCCGTCGAGCCTGACCTGGTCCTGGGTGAAGGGCAGCTTCTCGCCGGCCGCGACGCGGATCATGAGTTCCACCAGATCGAGGCCGGTGATCAGTTCGGTCACCGGGTGCTCGACCTGCAGGCGGGTATTCATTTCGAGGAAGTAGAAGCTCTTGTCCTTGCCGACGACGAACTCCACGGTGCCCGCGCTCTGGTAGTTGACGGCCTTGGCCAGCGCCACCGCCTGCTCGCCCATCGCCTTGCGCGTCGCCGGATCGATGAAGGAGGACGGCGCCTCTTCGATGACCTTCTGGTGGCGGCGCTGCAGCGAGCACTCCCGCTCATGCAGATAGATGGTATTGCCGTGGGCGTCGCCGATCAGCTGGATCTCGATGTGGCGCGGCTCTTCGACGAACTTCTCGACGAAGATCCGGTCGTCGCCGAAGGCGTTCTTGGCCTCGGTCCGGCAGGCGATGAAGCCCTCGTGGGCTTCCCTGCCGTTGTAGGCCACGCGCAGGCCCTTGCCGCCGCCGCCGGCCGACGCCTTGATCATCACCGGGTAGCCGATGCCCTTGGCGATCTCCACCGCCTGCTCCGGCGTGTCGATCGCGTCGTTGTAACCCGGGATCGTATTGACCCTGGCTTCGAGCGCCAGCTTCTTCGAGGCGATCTTGTCGCCCATCGCGGCCATCGAGTAGTGCTTGGGGCCGATGAAGACAATGCCGTTCTCTTCCAGCCGGCGCGAGAACTCCGGGTTCTCCGAAAGGAATCCGTAGCCGGGATGTACGGCCTCGGCGCCGGTCTCCTTGCAGGCGGCGATGATCTTGTCGATGACCAGATAGGATTCCTTCGACGGCGGCGGGCCGATGCAGACGGCCTCGTCGGCCAATCCGACATGGCGCGCATCCTTGTCGGCCTCGGAATACACCGCGACGGTGGCGATGCCCATCCTGCGGGCGGTCTTGATGACGCGGCAGGCGATCTCGCCTCTATTGGCAATAAGTATCTTCTTGAACATTATTTTCTCCGGCGCCTACAGCGGAATGTTGCCGTGCTTGCGCCACGGATTCTCGATCTTCTTGCCGCGCA
>DAIOGL010000003.1:5170-24237 GCA_036745235.1 Sulfuritalea sp. | reverse complement strand
ATCCCGGTGGTGAAGGTCTGCACCGCGAAGTAGGCCACCGTACCGTAATCGGCCAAGGTCTCCATCAACGCCAAGGCCATGCCGGCGGCGATGGCCGGTCGCGCCAGGGGGATCGAAACGCGCCAGAAGCCCTGCCAGGGACTGAGGCCGAGTGCGCGCGCGGCTTCGATCATGCCGCCGGCTCGCTCGAGAAAGGCCGTGCGTACCAGCAGGTAGACGTAGGGATACAGCACACAGGAAAACAGCACGATGGCGCCGGACAGCGAGCGCACTTCGGGGAACCAGTAGTCGGCCTTGCTCCAGCCGAAACTTTCGCGCAGTCCGGTTTGTACCGGACCGACGAACTGCAGGAAGTCCGTATAGGTGTAGGCCAGCACGTAGGCGGGCATGGCCATGGGCAGCAACAGCGCCCATTCCGCAATTCTGCGTCCGGGAAAATCGTTCAGGGCCACCAGCCAGGCGGCCCCGGTACCCATGGCCGCGACACCGATGCCGACGCCGACACAAAGCCAGATCGAATTCGCCACATAGTCGGGCAGCACGGTCGCCATCAGGTGGCTCCACGTGTCACCTGTGCCGCCGGTAAAAAGATTGCCGACTACCGCAAGCACCGGCAACGCGACGAGAACCGCGAGTGCGATGGAGAATGCAGCAAGCGGCGAGGAGTTGAAAGGGCGGGACACGGCCGGCCGATTATAATTGAGACTTATTCTCCACAACCCGTCATCTGCGCAGCGATCATGCCTTTGCTCGAAGTCGATCGTGTCAGCCATGCCTACGGCAAGCACGCCGTCGTGCGTGATCTGTCCTTCAACCTGGCGCCGGGTGAAATCGCCTGCCTGCTGGGATCGTCGGGCTGTGGCAAGACCACCATGCTGCGACTGATCGCCGGTTTCGAGATGCCTTCGGCAGGCAGGATCCGCCTCAATGGCACGACGATCGCAAGCGAAAGCATGCAGCTGCCGGCGGAGCAGCGTCGCATCGGCATGGTGTTTCAGGACTACGCGCTGTTCCCCCATCTTTCGATCGCCGACAACATCGGCTTCGGCCTGCGCCAGGAGTCGGCGCCGGCGAGACGGCGACGCATCGACGACATGCTGGAGCTGATCGGTCTGGCCGAACACGGTGCGCGCTATCCGCACGAGTTGTCCGGCGGCCAGCAGCAGCGCGTGGCACTTGCCCGAGCGCTGGCGCCGCAACCGCACCTGTTGCTGCTCGACGAGCCTTTCTCCAATCTCGACGTCGAGCTGCGCGAACGCTTGTCGCTGGAAGTCCGCGACATCCTGAAGCGTGCGGGCATGGCGGCCATCCTGGTCACCCACGACCAGAACGAAGCCTTCGCGGTCGCCGACATGGTCGGCATCATGCGCGAGGGCAGCATCGAGCAGTGGGACACGCCCTACAACCTCTATCACCGGCCCGCCACGCGCCACGTGGCCGATTTCATCGGCCAGGGCGTTTTCCTGCCCGGCGAGGTGATGTCGCGCCAGGTAGTGGAGGTGGAACTGGGCCGCCTCGATTCGGAGGTGCCGCTCGACTGTGGTTCGAGCTGCGCCGAATGCCAGCGCGGTTGCCGGCTGGATGTGCTGCTGCGGCCCGACGACGTGATCCACGACGACGCGAGCGACGTCAAGGCTGAGGTCGTCACCAAAGCCTTCCGCGGCGCGGAGTTCCTCTACACCCTGCGCCTCGCGTCGGGTGCGCAGGTGTTGTCGCTGGTGCCTTCCCACCACAACCACGCCATCGGCGAGAGAATCGGCATCCGGCTCGATGTCGACCACGTCGTGACCTTTCAGCAGGACCGATGATCCCCTGGCTGCCTGAAGAAGCAATCTTTCCCCCGCTGGACAAGGCGCTGGCCGAACCCAATGGCCTCCTCGCTGCGGGCGGCGATCTCAGCCCGCAACGCCTGCTCGCCGCCTATCGGCGCGGAATTTTCCCGTGGTATTCGGCGGACGACCCGATCCTGTGGTGGAGCCCCGATCCGCGCATGGTGCTCGTCCCCGACGAGTTGAAGATCTCCCGCTCGCTGGCGAAAACGCTGCGCAATGCAAAATACGAAGTACGGCTCGACTCGGCCTTCAGCGCCGTCATCCGCGCCTGCGCCGGCAAACCGCGTGAGGGTCAGGCCGGAACCTGGATCACCCGTGAAATGCAGGCCGCCTATCGCGAACTGCACCGGCTCGGCTACGCCCACAGCGTGGAGACCTGGATCGATGACAAGCTCGCCGGCGGCCTCTATGGCATCGCGATGGGCCGGGCCTTCTTCGGAGAATCGATGTTCGCCGATCAGCGTGACGCATCGAAGATTGCGCTCGCCCATCTGTGCGCTTACCTCAAGCAGCGGGGATTCGGCATAATCGACTGCCAGATGGAAACCTCTCACCTCGCCTCCCTCGGTGCAAGACCCATTTCCCGCCGCGACTTCGCGATGCGACTGGATGAGTTGTGCGCGCGGGACGACAGCCCGGGACACTGGCCGGCCGCTGCGATTGACGGCCATTTCAGGCGTCGGCCATGACCCACCTGCGCGACCTGCCGCCATTCCCGCTGTTGCAGTTCTATGCCACGGCGCCTTACGGCTGCTCCTATCTCCCAGGCCGCATTGCGCGCTCCCAGGTGGCAACGCCGACTCACCTGATCGACAGCGCCACCTACAGCGAACTGGTGCGCGCCGGGTTTCGCCGCAGCGGCGTGTTCACCTATCGTCCGTATTGCGATGCATGCCGCGAATGCCAGCCGGTGCGGCTCAACGTGGCGGAGTTCGCACCCAATCGCAGTCAGCGCCGCGCCCTGACCCAGCATGCGGCGCTCAGCGCGCGCGAATGCAGCCTGACGTTTCGCGAGGAACACTACCAGCTCTACCAGCGCTACCAGGCGGCGCGCCATTCCGGCGGTGGCATGGATCAGGACAGCCGCGACCAGTACGCCCATTTCCTGCTGCAGACCCATGTCGACAGCAGGCTGGTCGAGTTCCGTGAAGAAGGCGTGCTGCGCGTCGTCAGCATCATCGACGTGCTGGCCGACGGGCTCTCGTCCGTGTATACCTTCTACGATCCGGACATGTCGAACGCCAGCTACGGCACCTTCGCCATCCTCTGGCAAATCGCCCAGTGCCAGCATTCGGGCCTGCCCTGGCTGTACCTCGGCTACTGGATTCGCGACAGCCGCAAGATGACCTACAAGTCGAGATTCCAGCCGCTCGAAGCCCTGCGACAGGGTGTGTGGCAACCGATCGAGAAATGAGCGGACATCAAGAGTCGGCGCTGGCGATACGGTGAGCCGGACTACGCTCTGCGCGCCGTAGCCGTCTCCCGCCGGCGATAGCCTCGCCAAGCGGGCCAGATCGCGACGCCAAGCACCACCGCCAGCAGCAGCACGGGCCAGACTACCGGACGGTTCCACTCGGCGCGGCGTTGCTCGCGCAAGACGGCGTCCACCCGCTGATACTTGAGCGTGTTGTGGCCGACCTTACTCGGCTTCGTATTGGTCAGCCAGGCATGGCGCAAGGTGTAGTCCTTCGGGTGGAAGCCCCAGATCCACGGCGCGTCGTAACGCAGTATGGCGGTCATGCGATCGATCAGTTCCTGTCGCGCCGCGCCGCTTTCCATGGCCTTCATCCGCTCGAACAGCCGGTCGTATTCCGGGTTTTCGTAGTTCGCGGCGTTCTCGCCGCTGTGCTTCACCTTGCCCTGCTTGCCGTAGAGCAGAAACATGAAGTTCTCGGGATCGGGATAGTCCGCATTCCAGCCGAAATAGAACAGCTGTACCGCGCCCTTGCGCACTTTTTCCTGGAAGCGGTTGTAGTCGGTGCTACGCACCACCAACTGCGTATCGATCTTGGCAAACTGCTTGTTGAGCCAGTCGATGCGCGCCTTGGCGCCGACGCCGGTGGCCGTGGTATCGAGATTGATCACCAGCGGTTCGCCGGTCCTTGCATCCCGTCCGTTGGGCCACCCGGCCTCGCCCAGCAAACGCTTGGCTTCGGTAATCGACTTGCGCCGGGCCTGGCCATCGACCCAGTCATACATGTGGTGATTGATGCCCGCGGCGCCCTCGCGGTAACCAAAGATGCCGGGCGGAATCGGTCCCTGCGCCGCGACGCCGCGACCGTTCTGAAAAATCGAAATGAACTCTTCCTGATCGAGTGCGATGGAAATCGCCTGACGCAGCTTGCGCGCGCTTTCCGCGGTTTTTGGATCGATGCCGCCAACCAGCGGGTCGAGCCAGTTGAAGCCCATGTACATGCTCGATGTCGCCACCGAGGTAGTCAGCGAGATCCCTTGCGCGCGCATGTCGTCGGACAGGGTGATCTCGCCCGCGGTCACCTGCACGGCCTGGTCGAAGGCGTCCGAGGAGATGCCCGAAGCATCGTAATAGCCCTGCAGGAACTTGTTCCAGTAGGGTATCTGCTCCTTCTCGCGAGTGAACACCACTTTGTCGATGAAGGGCAGCAGCTTGCCGCAATCCTTTGTCAGGCCTGCCGCGGCATCCTCCGCTTCGCCTTCGCAGGGATAGGTTTCCTTGTGGAAATTCGGATTCCGCTCCAGCACCATGCGCGCATTGGGATTGTTCTCGGTCAGCATGTAGGGCCCGGTACCGATCGGATACCAGTCCAGCGTCAGATTCTTCTCCGCCATTCCCGGCTGGCTATGGAACTTGTCCGCCTCCCACGGCATCGGCGCGAAAAACGGCATCGCCAGCCAGTAGAGGAATTGCGGGTACTTGCCCTTGACCCTGATCCGGTAGCGGTAGCGGTCGATGACTTCCGCGCCCTCGAGACGATGCTCGCGCAAGTCGATCCACGGTTTGTCCTTCTCCGCGTTCAGGCGCCTGGCGAAATCGCCGAGCCCAACGACGTAGTCCTCCATCAAACCCAGGATCGGCGAATGCAGCCGCGGATGCGCAAGACGCTTGAGGCCGTAGACGTAGTCGTCAGCCGTCAATTCCCGCGCATCACGCCGGGCGAAGTCGCTCAGCGTATTCATGCGGGCCAGTTCCTCGGGTTGCAGCGCGTGATAGATGTAAGCACCCGCCGCCGTGCGGGCAAAGGCCGGATGCGGCTGATAGCGGATGCCCGGCTTGAGCGTAATCACATAGTCCGTGAAGGCGATCCTTGCCGCATCGACGCCGTCCGGCAACGGGCGCCCGTTGGCATCCAGATATCGCGGTTGCGGCACCGCCTCGGCTGTGGCGGCGATCAGCGTATAAGGACGTTTGAGATAGTGGTACTGCAGCGGCGGTTCATAAATCTGACCCGTAAAGGTGATTTCGTCCTCGCTGTACGACTGCACCGGATCGAGATGCTTCGGTCGCTCGGTGAATGCGCTGTAAAGGATGTTCCTGCCGCGATCCGCCGCCGGGTAAGGATCATTCCAGGCACTGCCGCAGCTGGTCAGCAGCAGGGCAAGAAGACAGGAGAATATGCTACGCATGACGGCGAGTTTAGCTGATCCGCTATAATCCGCCGTCTGATTCAACCAAGGAAGAAGCGATGGGATTTCTCGCTGGCAAACGCATTCTGATCACCGGTCTGATCTCGAACCGGTCAATCGCTTACGGCATCGCCCAGGCCTGTCACCGCGAAGGCGC
The DNA here is from genome assembly GCA_036745235.1 of Sulfuritalea sp. Classification (GTDB taxonomy): domain Bacteria; phylum Pseudomonadota; class Gammaproteobacteria; order Burkholderiales; family Rhodocyclaceae; genus Sulfuritalea. The sequence goes on along the minus strand of DAIOGL010000003.1, from coordinate 18,645 downwards.
CGACCTTGCCTTCACCTATCAGAACGAGCGCGTCCGGGATCGCATCGCCAAGTTTGCCGACGAATTCGGCTCGAAAGCGATCTACCCCTGCGATGTCGCCGAAGACGCGCAGATCGATGCACTCTTCGTCGAACTCGGAAAGCACTGGGACGGCCTCGACGGTCTGGTGCATTCCATCGCCTTCGCCCCCAATGAGGCGATCGAGGGCGACTTTCTGGATGGCATCTCGCGCGAGTCCTTCCGCATTGCGCACGACGTGTCGTCCTACAGCTACCCCGCACTGGCGAAGGCCGCCCGCCCCATGCTGCTCAAGGGCAACAACCCGTCGCTGCTGGCACTGAGCTATCTTGGCGCCGTGCGCACCATGCCCAACTACAACACCATGGGCCTGGCCAAGGCCAGCCTCGAAGCAGCAACGCGGTACCTGGCTTTCTGTCTCGGCCCGCAGGGCATCCGTGCCAACGCACTCTCGGCTGGCCCGATCAAGACCCTGGCCGCATCGGGCATCGGCAACTTCGGCAAGCTGCTGGCCTACAACGCCCATCACGCCCCGCTGCGCCGCAATGTGACGATCGACGAAGTCGGCAACGCCGCCGCCTTTCTGCTGTCCGATCTGGCCAGCGGCATCACCGGCGAAATCCTCTATGTCGATGGCGGCACCCATACCACTGCGATGGGAAACGCCGACCCGCTGCCAGGCTAATCCGGTCGCTCCGCAAAAAACAAAGCCCCGCACTGCGGGGCTTTGTTTTTTGCGCTCGGAAACTCAGCGCTCCTTGCTCTCCAGCACGGCCTTGTTGATCTCGACCGGGAATTTCTCCTTCAGGGTCGACATCCATGCCGCGAACTCTTCCTCTGCGACGAAACGGGCATATTTCTGGGCCAACGCGCGGCCCAACGGATCATCCTTGCCAATCTCGCCCGCTCCCTTGACCGAACTGATGCGATACAGGGCATAACCGCTGCCCGGCACGGCGACGCCAGCGTATGCCGGCAGCTTTGCAGTATCCGTCTTGAACACGGTCCGCAAGGCATCGGGCGGCAGCCCTTGCCCCGCAGTGCGGCTGACGTTGCGGGCGGGCGACCACTTGAGGTCGACCGCTTCGCCCTTTGCCAATCGGGCCAGCTTCTCCTCGCCGTCCTTGCTCGCCAGATTGAGTGCCTCCTCGCGAATCAGGTACTTCTCGATGTCGCCCTTGACTGTCTCGAGCGGCTGCAGGGCAGCGGGCTTGTGCTCGAGCACGCGCGCGGATACCAGAGTGCCCGGAGCGACTTCGACCGCCTCGGTGTTGCGCTTGTTCTTCAGGCCATCGTCACTGAACAAGGCGGCAGCCAGTTTCTGATTGTCGAACGGTGCAGGCAACTTGTCGCCCTTGGCAAACCACGGCGTCTGCCGCAACTCAAGCTTCCATTTTTCGGCGGCGGGCTTCAAGCTGTCGGCCTGTTCATAGACCATGTTGCCGAATGCCTCTGCCGCTTCCGCATACTTCTTCATCCCGGCTTCGCGCTTGATCTCGGCCACGATGTCCGCCTTGACTTCCTCGAGCGGCTTCACCCGTTCAGCACGGACTCCGGTCAGGCGGATGATGTGAAAGCCGAAATCGGACCGCACGACGTCCGAGATTTGCCCTTCCTTCAGCGTGAAGGCCGCCTCCTCGAACGCTTTGACCATCGCGCCGCGACCGAACCAGTCGAGGTCCCCGCCCTTTTCGGCAGATCCGGGGTCCTGGGAGTTTGCCTTGGCGAGCTTGGCAAAATCTCCCGGGGCCTTCCTGACCTGTGCCAGCAACTCATCCGCCTTGGCCTTTGCAGCCTTGGCGTCCGCATCGGGCGCATCCTTGGCGGCACGAATCAGGATATGACTGGCACGTCGCGTCTCGCCTTCCTTGTAGCGATCCGCATGCGACTGATAGTAGGCTTTGACTTCATCGTCGCCGACCGTTGCCTGAGCAGTCAACGCGTCGCGGCTCAGCACCAGGAACTCGGCGCGCACCTGCTCCGGCAACTCGAACTTCTTGCGATTTGCCTCGTAGAACTTTTGCGCGGCATCCGCGGCAAGCTTCACCCGGCTGGCATAGGCTTCCGGCAGCAGTCGCATCTCGGCGACCTCGCGCTGCTCCAACTGTGTCGCCAACCATCGGCTGGCGGCGGCCTGACCGACGATTCCGGCTTCGGTAACGGGCAGCATCAGCTGCTGCATGGCCATGTCCTGTCGCAGGCGCGCCTCGAACATTTCCTTGCTCATGCCTTGCCCTGCCACCAGGGCCTCGTAGCGCTCCTTGGAAAACTTTCCGTTCTCCTGCAGCGAGGGAACGCTGGCAATGAACTGGACCAGTTGATCGTTGCCTACGGTCAGTCGTGCTTTCTGCGCCTGCTCGACCAGCAGGCGTTGCGTCACCAGCGAATCCAGCACGGCACGGCGCATCTGCGGAGTTTCGAACAGGGCCGGATCGAACTTGCCGCCCAACTGGGCGCGCATCCGATCCTGCTGTTCGCGCATGGCGGAAGCCAATTCCTGGCGGCTGATCTTGCCGCTGCCGACCGAGGCGACACCGGCTCCAACGTCGGCGTTGCGCACGTAGGAATCAACACCCCAGAAGGCAAATGGGAGCGTGATCAGTGCAAGAAAAATCTGGGTGATCTTCTTGTTGTTGCGAACGAAATCAAGCATGCGTTGATAACCCTGAATGCGACAAAGGCGAACGATAGTTCGCCCTTGTCTATAAAGAAATAATTTTACCCGATTTTCCGGCGATCCCGAATCACAGCCCGCGATCCCGGTGAGGAAAATTCGATTACTGCGGGGACTTCAACCCTCGTTGAACCCGAAGCGCTCGACGAAGCCTTTGGGATCGAGCGCGGGTCCCTTGTAGTCGGCCTGCATGTAGTCGCAACCCAGTTCCTTGAGGCGGGCCGCCGCTGCATCGTCGGCGACACCGACGGCCACGACGTCAAGCCTCAGGTGGTGGGCGAGTTCGATGATCGACTGGAGGATGCGCTCGGATTTCGGCACGCCGGCCAGATCGCGCACCGCCGAGACATCGATCTTGATCTCCTGGAACGGCATGGATACGAGCCAGAACAACGATGAAAGCGCGACGCCCGGATCGTCGATCGACAGCTTCACGCCGAGTTCTTTCAAGCGCCCCAGCGTTTCACGCGCGACCGGCTCCGCAGCCAGCACCGACGTTTCCCCAATCTCCAGAATCAACAGCCCGGCACGCCGGCTCCAGGTGCCCAGCGCGCGCTGGACCACTTCGGGAAGCTCAGTGTGCAGCAGTACGCGCGCAGGCAGCTTGACGCCAATCCGCAGGTCCAGTCCGGCGCTGTAGCGAAATTCCGAGACGTTGCGCAGGGCGCGATTCAGGATCGAGGAAACGAGATCGGTGACCGTGCCCGCCGACTCCGCTGCGGCGAATGCATCCTCTGCGGCGATCAAGCCAAGCGGGAGATCGCGCCAGCGCAGAAGGCTTTCCGCACCCATGACCTGGCCCCGGCGCAAATCGTACTGCGGCTGGAAGACCAGTTCGAGGGCATCCTCCGCGACAGCGGTACGCAACCGGTTTTCGTACAGCAGCTTCGATGCCGCCGGGTTCTCCCGGTCTTCCGCATGGTCAGCGATGCGGTCCGGCAACTCGCGGGCGAGGGCGCAGGCACCCTTTGCCCGCTGCAACAGGACTTCCGCCTGATCACCGTGGTCCGGGTACATCGCGATTCCGATCGCCGGATTGGCAAAGATCTCCTCTTCGCCGATCCAGAACGGCGTATTCAGCGCGCGCAGCGTCTTCTTTGCGGCCAGAACCGCCACGGCAGGTCCGTCGACGGTGGACAGCAGGCAGGCAAAATCATCCCGCCCCATCTCGCCGACAAGATCGCCCGGGCGGAGCACATCGGCCCGGAGCGATGCCGTCACGCGATTGCGGACGGCGTCGCCGACTTCATAACCCCATACGGCGTCGATGCGACTGATCACCCCACATTCGATGAGCAGCACCGCCAGATTCCCGCCGTCAGCCCGCCTTTCCTCGACGGCACCGCGAAGCGCCTCGAGAAACAGGACTGCGTCGGTAGCGGCGAGGCCCCCGGCCCCCGCCGGAGCGGCGGAGTCCGCTTCGCTCACAGGAACAGCTCTCGCGGATCGATCTTGACCGAGTCGTACTCCAGAGAGCGTTGAATCCGGTAGGGCTCGTCGGGCCTGACCTTGGGTTCCTTCATCAGGTCGAGCATCTTGTATGGCGACAGCGGGTTGCCCTTGGCGTCCCTGACGACCATGATGCGCGGTTGCATGCGACGCACCATGTTCTGGGCAATCACTATCGCGACCTCGCCGCTGTTCAATTCGACCACGCTCCCCACGGGGAAAACACCGATGCACTGAATGAACTGCTCGACCAGCGCGGGGTGAAACTGCTTCCCCCGGCCTTTGTAGATGATGCTCAGTGCGTTCGCCGGAGACAGGCCTCCCCCGAACGGCTTTGGCGCCGTGAGCGTATCGAAGGTATCGACTATTCCCGCAATCAAGCCCGAAAAAGCGATTGCTTCCCCGCGCAGCCCGCGCGGATAGCCGCTGCCGTCGAAGCGCTCGTGATGCAGCGACGCAAGGCCCGGAAGTTCGGGGGGAATGCCGGGCGTGCTGCTCAGGATCCGCACCGAATGGTTCACGTGGGTCTGGTAGAGCTCCATCTCCGCGTCGTTGGCGGGTCCGCGCGCAGCAAGCTCCGTGGGCAGCTTGAGCTTCCCCACGTCCTGGAGCAGCCCCAGCATCCCGAGGATCTCCAGACGATCCTGCGGCAATTGAAGGAAACGCCCGAAGATGGTCATCATCACGGAAATCTCGACCGCCCGGCTGAGGGTCGCGCCACTCTTCTCCTGCAGCTTGATCAGCAGCGCCATCGCATCGGGATTGCGCACCACGCTCTCTGTAATCTGTGCGGCCGCCTCATGCGCCCTCGAGCTGTCGATCGAGCTTCCGATTTCAACGGCTCGCGACAGTTCCCTGACGACTACCGTCGTATTCGTATAGGTCTTCCGGGCGGCGGGCAACTCGACTTCGACGCTCGCAGCCTCCCTGTAGACCGTCGTGCCTCGAATTTTCGCCACGTCCTCCGCGGTGACCTTGCCAACCTCCGGTATGTCCTCCTTTTCGGGGTCGACGAAAACGTGTCTGCAGTACTTTTTCAGAACCTCGAGCTGTTTCTCCTTTTTGAGGACGAAGCCCTGAAACGCGAAGGGCGTTTCCGTCCATGGCCTGTCAAGCTTGGAGATGAACATCCCGAAGGTCAGCTGTTCAACAGGTATTTCCCGAAGTTCCATACGTATGCGTGATTGTCTGGCTAGAACCCAAATTTCTCGTATTTATACGATAACACCGCAAGCACGGTTTGATTGCGGACCACTGACCGATCAGCCTCAGCCAGATGCGCTTGAAGCTTACTCCGAATTGCAGCCACCCTCACCCTCGACCCGGGTTCGAGTATGCCGTTCCGCGCCAATTTCCCGGTACCGAACCGCACGAAGCGCAACGCCCGCGGCCGTGCTCCGATCAGCGTGAAACAGCCGCCACCACAGATGCAGCGCTGGCACTTGCGCGCCGCACTTGGAACAAGGGCCTGCATTGCTGCAAGCCCTTGGTATTGGTGGGTGCTGACGGGGTCGAACCGCCGACATTCGCCTTGTAAGGGCGACGCTCTACCAACTGAGCTAAGCACCCGCTGAACGGCGGCTGCCCACCTCGGACAGCCGGCAGGAATTCTATCAGTTCGCTGCAGCTCAGTGGGTAACAACGCCGGTCGCCGCAGCGTCGCCGACAACGGCCGCCACGGCGGGCGTCGCAGGTTGCTCCGGCAACGGCTGAGGCATCCGCTCGAGGGCGAGTTCGAGCACCTTGTCAATCCACCGCACGGGCTGAATCTCGATCCGGTTCTTGATGGTCTCGGGAATCTCCGCCAGGTCCTTGACGTTTTCCTCGGGAATCAGCGCCACCCGGATGCCACCGCGCACGGCTGCGAGCAGCTTCTCCTTGAGCCCGCCGATCGGCAGCACTTCGCCGCGCAGAGTGATCTCGCCCGTCATCGCCACGTCCGCACGCACCGGGATTCCCGTCAGAACCGAGACCAGCGCGGTACAGATGGCGATGCCCGCGCTGGGGCCATCCTTCGGGGTCGCCCCTTCGGGCAAGTGTATGTGGATGTCGTTCTTCTGGTAGAAATCGTCTGCAATGCCGAGAGACTGGCTACGCTTGCGGACGACCGACAGCGCCGCCTGAATCGACTCCTGCATGACCTCGCCCAGCTTGCCGGTGGTCATGGTCTTGCCCTTTCCGGGCAAGGCGACAGTTTCGATGGTCAACAACTCGCCGCCGACTTCGGTCCACGCCAGACCGGTCACCTGGCCGATCTGATTTTCCTTTTCCGCCATGCCGAAGCTGTAACGGCGCACACCGAGGAACTTGTCGAGATTCTTGGCATTCACCACGATCTTGTTCTTGCGCGCCTTCATCACCAGCGACTTGACCACCTTGCGGCAGATCTTCGAAACCTCGCGCTCGAGCGCACGCACGCCGGCCTCACGCGAGTAGTAGCGCACGATATCCCGCAACGCATCCTCGGTGATCGAGAGTTCGTCCCGCTTGATGCCGTTGTTCTTCATCTGCTTCGGCACCAGATAGCGCAAAGCGATGTTGATCTTCTCGTCCTCGGTGTACCCGGCGAGCCGGATCACTTCGAGGCGATCGAGCAGGGCCGCCGGAATGTTCAGCGTGTTGGCGGTAGCCACGAACATGACGTCGGACAAGTCGAAGTCGACTTCGATGTAGTGATCCTGGAAGGTATGGTTCTGCTCCGGGTCGAGCACTTCGAGCAATGCCGACGATGGATCGCCGCGAAAGTCCTGGCCCATCTTGTCGACTTCGTCGAGCAGGAACAGCGGGTTCTTGACCCCGACCTTGGCCATGTTCTGGAGAATCTTGCCCGGCATCGAGCCGATGTAGGTGCGCCGGTGGCCGCGGATTTCAGCCTCGTCACGCACGCCGCCCAAGGCCATGCGCACGAACTTGCGATTGGTGGATTTGGCGATCGACTGGCCGAGGGACGTCTTGCCCACGCCGGGAGGGCCGACCAGGCACAGAATCGGCGCCTTGACCTTATCCACGCGTTGTTGCACGGCAAGGTACTCGACGATGCGTTCCTTGACCTTTTCCAGGCCATAGTGGTCGCGGTCGAGAATCTTTTCGGCCGCAGACAAGTCCTTGCTGATGCGCGACTTCTTCTTCCACGGCAGCGCCAGCAGGGTTTCGATGTAATTGCGCACCACGGTGGCCTCGGCCGACATGGGCGACATCAGCTTGAGTTTCTTCACCTCCGCGTTGACCTTGACCAGGGCTTCCTTGCTCATGCCGGCGGCCTTGATCTTCTTCTCCATCTCATCGATGTCGGCACCCTCTTCGCCTTCGCCGAGTTCCTTCTGGATGGCCTTGACCTGCTCGTTGAGGTAATACTCGCGCTGACTCTTCTCCATCTGGCGCTTGACGCGGCCGCGGATGCGCTTTTCGACCTGCAGGATGTCGAGTTCGGCTTCAAGCTGGCCGAGCAATTTCTCGAGCCGCTCGGCGACGCCAAAAACCTCGAGAACGTCCTGTTTCTGTTCGAGCTTCAAGGGCAGATGCGCGGCGATCGTGTCGGCCAGGCGCCCAGCCTCCTCGATGCCGGCCAGCGAGGTCAGCACCTCGGGCGGAATCTTCTTGTTCAGCTTCACGTACTGATCGAACTGCGCCAGCACCGTGCGGCGCATGGCCTCGATCTCGTTGTCCGCACGCTCTTCGACCGGAATCAGGCTGACATCGGCGACGAACATCGTGCGCTGGTCTTCAATGCGAAGCACCCGGGCGCGCTGCACCCCTTCGACCAGCACCTTGACGGTGCCGTCGGGCAGTTTGAGCATTTGCAGGATATTGGCGAGACAGCCGATCTCGTACATGTCCTCCGGCACGGGCTCGTCCTTCGCGGCGGACTTCTGTGCCACGAGAAGGATGTTCTTTCCGCTCTCCATGGCCGTTTCCAGCGCCTTGATCGACTTCGGGCGCCCGACGAACAGCGGGATCACCATATGCGGGAATACCACCACGTCGCGCAAGGGCAACAGCGGCAGGGACTGGGTTTCTACTGGGGAGGCGGGGAGGCCAGACATCATCGTGTCCTTCGGTTATGGTTCACGCCATCCACATTGGGGCGGGTGACCGGTATTCAAGGCAGCATTCGCTGCCGGGTCAGTTGGAACCCGAAACCTTGGGCTGGTCGGCGTAGATCATCAACGGCTGGGCACCGCTTTCGATGGTACTTTCGTCGATCACAACCTTGCTCACACTCTCCATCGTGGGCAGCTCGTACATCGTGTCGAGCAGCACATTCTCGAGAATTGAACGCAAGCCCCGGGCGCCCGTCTTGCGCTTCAACGCCTTCTTGGCAATTGCCTGAAGCGCCGAGGGACGCACTTCGAGTTCCACGCCTTCCATGGCAAAGAGCTTGTGATACTGCTTGATCAGGGCATTCTTCGGTTCAATCAATATTTGGACCAGCGCCTCTTCGTCGAGTTCCTGAAGCGTCGCAATGACCGGCAGGCGGCCGATCAACTCCGGAATCAGGCCGAACTTGATCATGTCCTCGGGCTCGACCTGCTTCAGCACCTCGCTGACATTGCTGGCGTCGCGGCTTTTCACCTCGGCGCCAAAGCCGATGCCGCCCTTCTCCGAACGGCTGCGAATCACCTTGTCCAGTCCGTCGAAAGCGCCGCCGCAGATGAACAGGATATTGGTGGTGTCGATCTGGATGAAGTCCTGGTTGGGATGCTTGCGCCCACCCTGCGGCGGAATGCTGGCCACGGTGCCTTCGATCAGCTTCAGCAGCGCCTGCTGCACGCCCTCGCCGGACACGTCGCGCGTGATCGACGGGTTGTCCGACTTGCGTGAAATCTTGTCGATTTCATCAATATAGACAATGCCCTGCTGAGCCTTCTCGACTTCGTGATCGCACTTTTGCAGCAGCTTCTGGATGATGTTCTCGACGTCCTCGCCGACATAGCCTGCCTCGGTCAGCGTGGTCGCGTCGGCCATGACGAAAGGCACGTTGAGGGTGCGCGCCAGTGTCTGCGCCAGCAAGGTCTTGCCGGACCCGGTGGGGCCGATCAGCAGAATGTTGCTCTTCGACAGTTCGATGCCGTCGCTGCCCTTTTCCTGGTGCCGGATACGCTTGTAGTGGTTGTAGACCGCCACGGCAAGGATCTTCTTCGCCGAGTCCTGCCCGATCACGTACTGATCGAGCATCTCGCGAATCTCCTTCGGCGCCGGCAGTTCGCGCTTCGGCGTGCCATCCGGCTCGGCGGCGATCTCGTCGCGAATGATGTCGTTGCAGAGCTCGATGCACTCGTCGCAGATAAAAACGGAAGGCCCGGCGATCAGTTTCTTGACCTCATGCTGGCTCTTGCCGCAGAAGGAGCAATACAACAACTTCTCGCCGCTACCCGATTTCTTGTCTGCCATCTTCGTCTCCGTCCGCGCGAACGCTCAAGCCTTGGCAGGCTCGGCGGCCTCGTCGCGACTAGTCAGTACCTTGTCGACCAGACCATACTCCACGGCCGCCTCGGCCGAAAGGAAGTTGTCGCGATCGGTATCGCGCTCGATGCGTTCGATCGACTGGCCGGTATGCTTGGCCAGCATGCTGTTGAGCTTCTGCTTCAGAAACAGGATTTCCTTGGCATGGATCTCGATGTCCGAGGCCTGTCCCTGGAAGCCGCCCATCGGCTGATGAATCATCACGCGTGAATTCGGCAGGCAGTAGCGCTTGCCCTTTTCGCCGGCGGCGAGAAGGAACGAACCCATGCTGCACGCCTGTCCGATGCACAGCGTCGATACGTTGGGCTTGATGAACTGCATCGTGTCGTAGATCGCCATTCCCGCGGTGACGGAACCGCCCGGCGAATTGATGTAGAAAAAGATGTCCTTGTCCGGATTTTCCGATTCAAGAAACAGCAGCTGCGCCACGATCAGATTGGCCGTCGAGTCGTTGACCGGACCGACCAGGAAGATCACCCGCTCGCGCAACAGGCGCGAATAGATGTCATAGGCCCGCTCGCCGCGGCCGCTGGTCTCGATGACCATGGGCACGAGGCCCAGCGCCTGGGTGTCAGGAGTCGGTGTATCGAAGGCACCACCATTTTGTCGCGAACCGTACATGGACATCTCCGGGAAGATCAAGCTGCATTCCCCATCAGTTCATCGAAGGCGATGGGGGTTTCGCTGACGTTGGTATTGGCAAGCACCCAATCCACGACATTGTTTTCCAGTGCCAGCGCCTCTGCCTCGGCCAGCCGCTCCGGCTGGGAATAGTACCAGCGGACCACTTCCTTGGGGTCTTCGAAGGTCTCGGCAAATTCGTCGACGATGGCACGCACCTGCTCGGGCTTGACATGCAGATCCTTGGCCTTCACCAACTCGGCCAGCAACAGGCCGAGCTTAACCCGGCGCGTTGCCTGCTCGGTAAACCAGGAAGGCTCGACCGGGATGTTCTTCATCCCCATGCCGCGCGATTCCATGTCGCGGCGCGCCGTTTCGGCCATCTGCTGCGATTCAATCTCGACCAGGGCTTTGGGCACCTCGATCGGATTCACCTTGAGCAGAGCCTCCATGACCTGTTCCTTGACCTTCGCCAGCAGGCGCTTCTTGACTTCGCGTTCCAGATTCGAGCGAACCTCGACGCGCATCTTGTCGACGTCGCCATCGGCGACACCGAGTTGCTTCGCGAAGTCGGCATCGATTTCCGGCAAGCGGGCTGACTCGACCTTCTTCACCGTCACCTCGAACTGAACCGTCTTGCCGGCGAGTTCCGCGGCTTGATAGTCGGCGGGGAAGTTGACGTCGAAGACCTTCTTGTCGCCGGCCTTGACGCCCTCGAGCTGCGCTTCGAAATCCGGCAGCATCTGGCCGCCGCCCACCATCACGGCGAAGTCGCTGGCCTTGCCGCCGGGAAACTCCTCGCCATCCTTGCGTCCCGTGAAGTCGATCACCAGACGATCATCCTTCGCCGACGGCCGGTCGGTCTCGACATAGGTGGTGCGCTGCTTGCGCAGCACGTCGAGCGTCTTGGCCACCTCGGCGTCGGTCACCGTCAGGATCGGCTTGGCGATCGCCTGGCCGGATATCTCCGCCAGTGCGACATCGGGATAGACCTCGAACACCGCGGTGAAACCCAGCAGCCCCGGACTGGCATCGGCCTTCGGCTCGATGCGCGGATAGCCTGCGACGCGCAGATTCTGCTCGCGCACCTTCTCGCCATAGGCCTTTTCCACGGCCGCGCCGATCGCCTCCGAACGCGCCTGGGAGCCATATTGCTGGGCGACCATTTTCATCGGCACTTTGCCCGGACGGAAACCCGCCATCTTTACGGTGCGCGACATCTGCTTCAGGCGCTGCTCGACATCCTTGTCGATATCGGCCAGCGCCACCGTCATTTCGATGCGCCGTTCCAGCGCGCTGCTGGTGTCGATTGCCACGTCGGTCGTTGCCTTGTCCGTCATTTCTCTATCCATCATTGAAGAATTCATTGAAAAAAACCACACTCGCGCCAGGTTCCGGGGCTGCGCCCCAATGGTGGTGCCCAGGAAGGGACTCGAACCCCCACGCCTCGCGGCGCCAGAACCTAAATCTGGTGCGTCTACCAATTCCGCCACCTGGGCCCATGCCGCAAACGGCCGTTGATCAAAGCCGGAACGACACGACGTGGATCGCGAATTTTAACCGCTTTCACCATTTCTTTCCGACTTGGGGCCATCCCGCCCAATGGGCGGCCCAAGGCTCGCGAGCGACTATCCGGGCCAAAGTCGAGGGCGGCGCGGACGGCCCTGTATATACTCCTGCCGCACCATGGCCGTCGATCATTACGAAAACTTTCCCGTCGCCTCCGTCCTTCTGCCGGCGCCCCTGCGCGAACCGGTGGCGGCCATCTACGGGTTTGCCAGGAGCGCCGACGACTTCGCCGACGAAGGCAATCTTTCGCCGCAGCAACGCCGCGAGCTGCTGGCCGGCTACCAGGCCGAACTCGACGCAATCGAAGAGGGCCGGCCGACGCAACATCCGGTGTTCCTGCGGCTGAGGCCGGTGATCGCCCGCTACGACCTGCCGCTGCAACTGTTTCGCGACCTGCTCGACGCCTTCGTGCAGGACACAAGCAAGGATCGCTACGACGACTTCGCCGAACTCATGGACTACTGCCGCCGCTCGGCCGACCCGGTCGGACGCCTGCTGCTGCATCTTTTCGGCCATGCCACGGAGCAGAACCTGTGCCGCTCGGACGCGATCTGCTCCGCGCTGCAGCTGATCAACCACTGGCAGGATGTCGGCATCGACGCGAGCAAGGGCGGCAACGGCCGGATCTATCTGCCCCAGGACGAGATGGCGCGTTTCGGCGTCAGCGACGATGACATCCGCCGCCGTGTCATCAACGCCGACTTCCGGCAGCTGCTGCGCTTTCAGGTGGACCGCGCCCGCGCCCTGATGCTCTCGGGTGCGCCGCTGGGCTGGGACCTGCCGGGACGCATCGGCCTCGAAATCCGCGCCATCGCGGCCGGCGGCCTGCGCATTCTGGATAAAATCGAGGCTGCCGATTACGATGTCTTCAACCGACGCCCCATGCTCCAGCCTCTCGATTGGCCACTGATAGTCTGGCGCACGCTGGTCCGTCCGATGGAGTCAAACCCGTGACTCCGGACCAGTATTGCCAGGATCGTGCCGCGCAGAGCGGCTCGAGCTTCTACTACAGCTTTCTGTTTCTCGAACCGTTGCGGCGCCAGGCGATTACGGCGCTCTACGCCTTCTGCCGCGAGGTCGACGACGTGGTGGACGAATGTCCCGATGCCCTTCTGGCGCGAGCCAAACTGGGCTGGTGGCGCAACGAAGTGAAGGCGCTGTACGAAGGCCATCCCAGCCACCCGGTGACGCAGGCGCTGGTGACCTCCCTGAAAGACTTCTCGCTGCCGCAGGAGCAGTTGCTGGAGATCATCGACGGCATGGAGATGGACCTCGACCAGGTCCGTTACGCGGATTTCAAGGCGCTGCACCTGTATTGCTACCGGGTCGCCAGCGTGGTCGGCCTGCTCGCGGCGGAAATCTTCGGCTACAGCGACCGCCAGACGCTCAAGTACGCCCATGACCTCGGCCTGGCGTTCCAGCTCACCAACATCATCCGCGATGTCGGCGAAGATGCGCGGCGCGGACGCATCTACCTGCCGCAGGACGAACTGTCGCGCTTCGGCGTCACGGAAGCCGATCTGCTGCAGGCGCATTACAGCGACGATTTCCGCCGGCTGATGGCGTTTCAGGTCGAGCGCGCGCAGACCATGTATCGGCAGGCCTTTGCCCAACTCCCCGCGGTCGACCGCAAGGCCCAGCGGGCCGGCCTGATCATGGCCGCGATCTACCGCGCCACGCT
>DAIOGL010000003.1:0-5070 GCA_036745235.1 Sulfuritalea sp. | reverse complement strand
TGCGCCTGATGCGCGCCGTCGGTGCCGATCCCGACGAGCTGCTCCGGCGCACGCCGCTGCGTTTCGAATTCCCCGGCGAATTCCTCATGAGCGCGCCACGACTGCCGGCGCCGCTGCACACCGCCTTTGCCCTGCTGCTGGCAAAAGGACTCGACTGGCACGAAAAGTTTGCGGCGATTCGCCTCATGCGGGGCCTGCAGGCCGGCCGCTATCGCATCGAGCCCGACATCACGGTCAACGCATGGCTCGACAGCAACGCAACGCCGTCCCGTCAGCGCCGACTCCTGTGGGAACCGCTGTGCATCGCCGCGCTGAATACGCCGGCGGAGCGCGCCTCGGCCCGGGTGCTGGCCAATGTCTTGCGCGACAGCCTCGGCGGCACGCGCTCCGCCAGCGACATGCTGCTGCCGCAAGTCGATCTCACCGCCCTGTTTCCGGAGCCGGCGGGAAGGTTCATCACCGAGCGCGGCGGCACGGTGCATGCCGGTCATCGCGTCGGTTCGCTCGAACGCGATGGCGAGGCATGGCGCATCGACGGCGCCGGGCCGTTCGCCCGGGTCGTGGTCGCCGTGGCGCCCTACCACCTCGGCAGCCTCCTGCCGGAACTGGCGACCGCGGTGGCGCATCTCGACTGGGAGCCCATCGTTACGAGCTACTTCAGCTACGAGGATTGGGTGCGCCTGCCGCAGCCCATGCTGGGCGTGGACGCCGGGCTCGCGCAATGGCTGTTCGATCGCGGCGCCCTGTGCGGGCAATACGGCCTGATCGCCGCCGTGATCAGCGCCCGCGGCCGCCATCTGGATCTGCCGACGGCGGAACTCGAGCGAGGCATCCATCGGGAAATCGCCCGCCTCGTGCCCGACCTGCCCGAACCGCTGTCCGTGCAGACCATCACCGAGAAGCGCGCCACCTTCGCCTGCGTGCCGAACCTGCAGCGGCCGCCGGCGCAAACACCTCTGCCGGGCCTGTGGCTGGCCGGGGACTACGTCGCCGGCGACTACCCGGCCACGCTCGAAGGCGCGGTCAGGAGCGGCGTCGCCGCGGCACGCCTGGCACTCGGCGGCTAACCCCGGGCCCGGCCGGGCAGATCTCAGGCTTCGAGGCGTCCCGCCGCCAGGCGCAGCGTCCGTCCGCAACGATGCGCCAGCGCCTCATCGTGGGTGACCAGGATCAGCGTGGTGCCGGCCTCGGCATTCATGGCAAACATCAGGTCGATGACCTGTGCGCCGGTGGCGGCGTCGAGATTGCCGGTCGGCTCGTCGGCCAGCAGGAGCTGCGGCCGCATCGCAAAGGCGCGCGCCAGCGCGACGCGCTGCTGCTCGCCGCCGGAAAGGTGCTTCGGATAGTGCCCCAGCCGCGCCCCGAGGCCGACGCGAGCCAGCATCGTTTCCGCCGTGGCCCGCGCATCGGCACGGCCGGCCAGTTCCAGCGGCAGCATGGTGTTCTCCAGCGCCGTCAGGGCCGGCAGCAACTGGAAGGACTGGAAGACGAAGCCGAGCATCCGGCCGCGCAGTGCCGCGCGCGCGTCTTCATCGAGATCGGCGAGATCGTGCCCGCCCAGATGCACCGCGCCCGACGACGGCAGGTCGAGGCCCGCCATCAGCCCGAGCAGCGTAGACTTGCCCGAGCCCGAAGCGCCGACGATGGCCACCGCCTCGCCGGACCTCACGGCAAACGAAATCTCGTGCAGAATCGTGAGCGTGCCGTCGCCGCTCGGAACGATCTTGCCCAGCGCCGCCACGTCGATCACCACATCCGCCGCCACCTGATTCTCACGCATGTTCAAACGATTCGCCCCCCGTCTTTGTTTCCTGGTCCTGTTCTGCTGCAGCCTCGCTGCCATCGCGGCCGAACAGCGCATTCTGATCTATGGCGACAGCCTTTCCGCCGGTTTCGGCATTGCCGTCGGCCAGAGTTGGCCGGCCCTGCTCGGACAACGCCTGCAAGCCAATGGTTCCGGCTATGCCGTAACCAACGCCAGCATCAGCGGCGAGACCACGGCCGGCGGGCGCGCGCGCTTCGCTGCCGCGCTCGATCAATTCAAACCCGCCGTCGTCATTCTCGCGCTCGGCGCCAACGACGGCCTGCGCGGGCTGCCGGTGGCGGAGATGAAAGCCAATCTCGCCTTCATGGTGGCACTGGCCAAAACACACCGGGCGCGCGTGCTGCTGGTCGGCATGCGCCTGCCGCCCAACTACGGCCCGAAATACACCCGGGAATTCGACGCCGCCTTCCGCGATCTCGCCCGGCGCGAGAAAGTCGCCCTGCTGCCCTTCCTGCTCGAACCCATCGCCCTCGATCAAGGCGCCTACCAGGCCGACGGCCTGCATCCGACCGCCGCCGCACAGCCGAAGATTCTCGATCACGTCTGGAAAGCGCTGAAGCCGTTGCTCAAATGACGCTCATGACATCAAGTACCACCCGCTGAAGATGAAACACGCGAAAAGCCAATTATTCGCCCGCCTCCCTTCCGCTGCACGGCCCACGGCTGGCTTTGCACAGCCAGCCGGCTGCGGCGGCGCGACGCATGCGTCGCGAATTCCCGCCTCGCCCCTCCCGGGGGGTTACCGTTCAGCGCGCTACGCGTGTCGCTCAACGGGCGACTCCGTACAAAGTATTTCACGTTAAACAAGCCATGTCAGAAAAACTGCCCAAGGGAGTGGCGACGGTAGCACAGCTCGCCGAATTCGACACCGTCATCGACGCCCGCGCCCCGGCCGAGTTCGCCGAGGACCACCTGCCCGGTGCGATCAGCATGCCGGTGCTGAACGACGAGGAGCGCGCCCGCGTCGGCACGCTCTACAAGCAGGTCTCGGTGTTCGAGGCGAAGAAGCTCGGCGCGGCGCTGGTGGCGAAGAACGTTGCACGCCACATCGAAGAGCACATGCTCGACAAGCCGAAGAACTGGCGGCCGCTGGTGTATTGCTGGCGCGGCGGCCAGCGCAGCGGCTCCTTCACCCACATCCTGCGCGAAATCGGCTGGGATGCCCACCGCATCCAGGGCGGCTACAAGAGCTGGCGCCACCATGTCATCGAACAACTGGCCCTGCTGCCGCCGCAAGTGAAGTTTCGTGTCGTCACCGGCGCCACCGGCAGCGGCAAGAGCCGGCTGCTGGAGGCCCTGGCCGCGCGCGGCGGACAGGTGCTGCACCTCGAAGAGCTGGCGGCCCACAAGGGCTCGGTGCTGGGCAACCTGCCCGGCCAGCCGCAGCCCGCGCAAAAAGGCTTCGAGACGCAACTGTTCGCGGCACTCTCGGCGCTCGATCTCGACCGCCCCGTGTTCGTCGAGGCCGAAAGCCGCAAGATCGGCCGCCTGCAGGTGCCCGACGCACTGCTCGAGGCCATCCGCGGCGCGCCCGGCCTGCGCATCGAGGCATCGCTCGAGGCACGGGTCGAGTTCCTCCTGCGCGATTACGACTATGCGATTGCCGACCCGGCATGGCTGATCGAACGGCTCGAGCACCTCAAGGGCCTGCAAAGCAACGAGACGCTCGATCGCTGGCGCGCGCTGATCGCGGCGCGGAATTTCCCGGCCCTCGTGGAAGAACTGCTGACGCAGCACTACGACCCGCTCTATCAGCGTTCGCAGGCCTCCAACTACAACTCCTTCGAGGCCGCCACCCGCTATGCCACGGACCGGCTCGACGCCGCCGCCTTCGACCGGCTGGCGGCGGAAATCCTCACATCTGCCTGAACAAGTGCGCGTGGCCGCGGCTCACGGCCACCGCCTCCGGTCGATCCTTCAGTTTCAGGCTGACGCGACCGAATGCGTCGTGGCGCGCCGAGGCGACCTGCCGCACATTCACCAGCGTGCCGCGATGCACCTGCCAGAACTGCTCCGGGTCGAGCTGTTCCAGCAGTTCCTTGATCGGCGTGCGGATCAGCAATTCCGCGTCCCGGGTGAACACCGCCGTGTATTTGTCGGTCGCCTGAAAGTAGCAGATCTCGTCCGTCGCCACCAGCCGCACGTCGTTGCCGACCGAGGCGCGCACCCAGCGCAGATGTTCCGCGACTTTCGGCAGCAGCGCCTGCAAGCGTTGCAGCAGATGATCGGACTGCGCCGCGGCCGCAGCAGGCGACGCGCGCTGCAGGCGTTCGATGGCCGCCGCCAGCCGGTCGTCGCTGACCGGCTTGAGCAGGTAGTCAACGGCTTCGCGCTCGAAGGCCTGCACCGCGAATTCGTCGTAGGCGGTGACGAATACCACGCGGCAGCTCGCACGCACTTCCGGGGCGAGGGCCTGCACGACCTCCAAACCGGACAGGCCCGGCATGCGTATGTCGAGAAAGGCGACGTCGGGCCGCAGGCCCTCGATCATCTCGCGCGCCTCGATGCCGTTGACCGCCACCCCGGCGATCTCGAGCTGCGGCCACAGCCTGGCCAGCCGTGCCGCGAGATGCTTCGCCAGCAGCGGCTCGTCGTCGGCGATGATCGCCTTCATGCCGCAACCTCGACGGGCACGCTCATCGTCGCCGTAACGCCGGCGCCGACTCCTGAACTCAGTTCAAGGCTCGCCGTCGGCCCGTAGAGCGCCGCGAGGCGGGCCCGGATGTTGGCGACGCCGATGCCGCTGCCTGAAGCGTCGGCAAAGCCGAGGCCGTCGTCGGTGACGGAAATCTGCAGCCGGTCGCCCTGTCTGCGGGCGGACACGGTGACCTGGCCGCCGGCGACCTTCGGCTCCAGCCCGTGGCGAATCGCGTTTTCCACCAGCGGCTGCAGCAGCATGGGCGGGAAGGCGTGGGCAAGCAGCTCCGGAGCGATCTCGAAGGCATAGGCCAGGCGCTCGCCCATGCGGATTTTCAGTATCTCCAGGTAAGCCGTCAGCAGGGCCACCTCGTCGGCCAGCGTGCCGCCCTCGGCGCGCGTGCGGGCTAGGCTGGAGCGCAGATAGCGAATCAGCGCATCCAGCAGCCGGCTGGCCAGCTTCTGGTCGACCTCGATCAGCGCCGCCACGTTGGCCAGCGAGTTGAACAGGAAATGCGGTTCGATCTGCGCCTGAAGCATGCGCAACTGCGCCGCCAGGCTTTGCTTCTCGGCTTCGAGACGCGCCAGTTCGCGTACCCGCAAATCCC
>DAIOGL010000002.1:20996-24571 GCA_036745235.1 Sulfuritalea sp. | reverse complement strand
GGCATCCAGCAACGCACCGAGTCGGCCCTTGAGGCCGCCCTGCCCTTGCCGGCAATCGCCCCCGCACGTCTGCACGAGGCGATGCGCTACGCCGTGCTGGGCGGCGGCAAGCGCGTGCGCCCCCTGCTGTGCCATGCCGCCGGCTCGATTTTCTACGCTGACGGCCGGGTACTCGACGCCGCGGCGATTGCCGTCGAACTGATCCACGCCTATTCGCTGGTGCATGACGACCTGCCCTGCATGGACGACGACGTCCTGCGCCGCGGCAAGCCGACCTGCCACGTCGAGTTCGACGAAGCGACCGCGCTGCTGGTCGGCGATGCCCTGCAAACCCAAGCCTTTCAAGTGCTGTCGAGTCGCCTCGAGGGCATTGCACCGACCCGTCAACTCGACATGCTGCATCTGCTGGCGGTCGCCTCGGGGTCGCGCGGCATGGCAGGCGGCCAGGCCATCGACCTCGCGGCTGTCGGCCAGCAACTGACCATCGGCGAGCTGGAATTCATGCATATCCACAAAACCGGCGCCCTGATCCGCGCCGCGGTGCTGCTCGGCGCCCATTGCGGCGAAGCCCAGCCCGACGCCCTGGAACGCCTGGGGCGCTTCGCCAATCGCATCGGCCTGCTGTTCCAGGTGGTCGATGATATTCTCGATGCCGAAGCGAGCACCGCGACCCTGGGCAAGACGGCCGGCAAGGACGCTGCACAGAACAAGCCAACCTATGTCAACATCCTCGGTGTGAGCGAAGCAAAGAACATGGCCGGCAAATTGAGACAGGACGCTCACGAAGTCCTGGCGTCCTTCGGCGAATCCGCCGTTCGCCTTCACCAACTCACCGACTTCATCGTCGAGCGGACCTTCTGATGACCCATCTCCTGCTCGACAGCATTCATTCTCCTGCCGATCTGCGCGCGCTGGAGCGCGAGCAACTGTTCCAGGTGGCCGACGAAATGCGGGCCTTCCTGCTCGAGTCGGTATCCAAGACCGGAGGACACCTCTCCTCCAACCTCGGCACCGTCGAACTGACGATCGCGCTGCATTATGTGTTCGATACGCCGGAAGACCGCCTGGTGTGGGACGTGGGCCACCAGACCTATCCGCACAAGGCGCTGACGGGCCGCCGCGCCGGCATGGAGCGCTTGCGCATGAAGGGGGGCGTTTCGGGCTTCCCGCGCCGCGTGGAGAGCGAATACGACACCTTCGGCGTCGGCCATTCATCGACCTCGATTTCCGCCGCGCTTGGCATGGCGGTGGCCGCCCGCAACCGGGGCGAGGAGCGGCGTGTCGCCGCGATCATCGGCGACGGCGCAATGTCCGCCGGCCAGGCCTTCGAGGCGCTCAACAACGCCGGCGTGATCGACGCCAACCTGCTCGTCATCCTCAACGACAACGACATGTCGATCTCGCCGCCGGTCGGCGCGCTGAACAAGTATCTGGCGCGCCTGCTTTCGGGCGGCACCTTCAATGCCGCGCGGCGGGCCGGCGAAAAGGTACTCTCGGCGATGCCCACCGTGCTGGAGTTCGCCAACCGTGTCGAGGAGCACGTCAAGGGCATGATCTCGCCGGGCACCCTGTTCGAAGAGCTCGGCTTCAACTATCTCGGCCCCATCGACGGCCATGACCTGGACGCCCTGATCCCGACGCTGCAGAACCTGCGCAAACTCAAGGGTCCGCAGTTCCTCCATGTCATCACGCGAAAGGGGCAGGGCTACAAGCTCGCCGAGGCGGATCCGATCCTCTACCACGGCGTCGGCAAGTTCGACGCCGTCAGCGGCATCGAGCCGGCCAAAGGCCCCGGCCGGCTGACCTACACCCAGGTATTCGGCGACTGGCTGTGCGATCAGGCTCAGGCCGACCCGCGGCTGATCGGCATCACTCCGGCCATGCGCGAGGGCTCGGGCATGGTGCGCTTCGCACAGGAATTTCCCCAGCGCTACTTCGACGTCGGCATCGCCGAACAGCACGCAGTCACATTTGCGGGCGGCCTGGCCTGCGAACGCATGAAGCCGGTGGTTGCGATCTACTCGACCTTCCTCCAGCGCGCCTATGACCAGCTGATTCACGACATCGCCCTGCAGAACCTGCCGGTTGTGTTCGCCATAGACCGCGGAGGACTGGTCGGTGCCGACGGCGCAACGCACAACGGCGCATTCGATCTTTCCTACCTCACCTGCATTCCCAACATGGTAGTGATGACGCCGAGCGACGAGAACGAGTGCCGCAAGATGCTTTCTACGGCGTTTCAGTTGGACGGCCCGAGCGCCGTCCGTTACCCGCGCGGCAGCGGGCCCGGCGCAGCCGTCGAGCCCGGACTCGAGACTCTGCCCCTGGGCAAGGGCGAAGTGCGGAGGAAGGGCAAACAGGTTGCCCTGCTGGCCTTCGGTTCCATGCTGACGCCCGCGCTGAAGGCGGGCGAGACCCTCGACGCGACGATCGCAAATATGCGCTTCGTCAAGCCGCTGGACGCCGAACTCGTCCTTCAACTCGCGGCGAACCACGATCTGCTGGTGAGCATCGAGGAAAACGCCCTGATCGGTGGCGCCGGGGCCGAGGTTGCCCGCGTCCTCGAATCATCCGGTTTGCGCACGCCGCTCCTGCGTCTTGGCCTGCCTGACAAGTTTGTCGACCACGGCGACACTGCATTGCTGCTTGCGGAAGTCGGACTGGACGATGTCGGTATCGTGCGCAGCGTTGCAGCGCGACTCGCTGCGGAAAGTAATAGTTGAGTAAATCTGTCGGATAATGGTATAGTTCTGGTCAGGAATTGACCTACAACCGAGAAGCGACATGAATTGCAGGGATCCCATGGCTCCACCCCAAAAATCAGTTATTGCAGACGTTCAGAGCACCGCCGATTCGCGCCAGTTGCCGATCAACAAGGTCGGCATCAAGGACATCCGGCATCCGTTCAAGGTGCTGGACAAGAGTGGCGGCGTACGTCACACCATTGCCACCTTCAACATGTATGTCGGACTGCCCCACAATTTCAAGGGCACCCACATGTCCCGGTTCGTCGAAATCCTCAATGTGCACGAGGATGAGATTTCGGTCGAGAGCTTCGAAGCCATGCTGCGCGAAATGGTGAGCCGCCTCGAAGCCGAGACCGGCCATCTTGAAATGAGCTTCCCCTATTTCATCAACAAGGTCGCCCCGGTTTCCGGCGTCAAGAGCCTGATGGATTACGAGGTCACCTTCATTGGCGAAATCATCGAAGGCGGCCGCTACCGGCAAACCATCAAGGTCGTGGTGCCCGTCACCAGTCTGTGCCCCTGCTCGAAGAAGATATCCGAGCGTGGCGCGCACAACCAGCGCTCGCACGTGACGATCACCGCAACCACCAACCAGTTGGTGTGGATCGAGGATCTCGTTCGCATGGCGGAAACCCAGGCCTCCTGCGAGCTTTATGGCTTGTTGAAGCGCCCTGACGAGAAATACGTCACCGAGCGGGCCTACGACAATCCTAAGTTCGTCGAAGACCTGGTGCGCGACGTTGCCGGCGCCTTGAACGCCGACCCGCGCATCGATGCCTATGTGGTGGAGAGCGAAAACTTCGAGTCCATCCACAACCACTCGGCCTA
>DAIOGL010000002.1:7642-20896 GCA_036745235.1 Sulfuritalea sp. | reverse complement strand
ATCTTGCGCACGATGAAGTTCGAATTGAGGCCGCGATTGCGCTTGGAGATGACGACGCCTTCGAAGGCCTGGACGCGCTTGCGATCACCTTCGACGACATTCACATTGACGATCACGGTGTCGCCGGGGGCAAACGCCGGCACGGTCTTGCCCAGTCGGGCGATTTCTTCGTTATCGAGCTGCTGAATCAGGTTCATTGCTTTACTCCATCAAGTTATGGCTGCGGATAACACCCGCCAACCTCTCGCGCAGAGCAGGACTTTGTCGTCCTGATACGCGCCGTTTCTACTTGCCGTCCCGCTGGAATTCCGCCAGCAGTTCGGCTTCTTCCCGGCTCAGTTTCCTGACCTCGAGAAGATCAGGACGCCTCTGCCATGTCCGTCCCAACGCCTGCTTCAGGCGCCAGCGGCGAATTCTTTCGTGGTTGCCGGATAACAGCACGTCCGGCACCGCACATCCTTCATACACCTCCGGCCGCGTGTAGTGCGGACAGTCCAGCAAGCCTGCGGCGAACGAATCCTCGACTGCCGAAGCCTCATCATTCAACGCCCCCGGCAGTTGCCTGATGCAGGCATCCATCAGAGCCATCGCCGCGAGTTCGCCGCCGGAAAGTACAAAATCGCCCAGCGACAACTCTTCATCCACGCAGCGCTCAATCAGCCGCTCGTCAATTCCTTCGTAGCGGCCGCAGAGCAGAATCGCCCCGTCGCCTGCCGCCAGTTCCGCCACACGTCGCTGGGCAATCCGCGCGCCCTGTGGCGAAAGATAAATCACTTTCGCCGTACCGCCAGCGCCGACTCCTGCCGCCGCCCTTGCCGCTTCTTTTGCCGCCGCTATCGCCTGCTCCAGCGGCGACGCCATCATCACCATCCCCGGGCCTCCGCCATAGGGCCGGTCATCCACGGTTCGATGCACATCCTGCGTCCACTGGCGGGGATTCCAGCATTCGATCTGCCACAGTCCCCGATCCAGCGCACGGCGGGTAATTCCCGAAGCCGTCAGCGCTGCAAACATCTCGGGGAACAGCGTGATGACATCGAAGCGCAAGCTCACCAGTCGCTATCCCACTCGACGCGGATAATTCCACCCGGAATATCCACTGCCTTCACTACATTTTCGACGAAAGGCAGCAATCTCTCCCGCTCGCCCTCCGCTACCACCAGCACCTCGTTCGCGCCCGTCTCGATCAACGACTTGACCCGGCCCAGGGGTTGGTCCTGCATATTCACTACAGCCAGGCCGATCAGATCTGCCCAGTAGTACTCGTCTTGCGCCGGCAGTGGCAGAGCCTCACGCGGCGCGCCGAAATAACAACTGCCCAGCGCTTCGGACGCGTCCCGATCGTCGATGCCGGCAAGCTTCGCCACGACGCCATCGCCGTGCAGCTTGACGCCCTCGAGAGCATGCGCCTTCCAACTCTCGGCCGGAGCGTCGACATCCGCAGAAAGCCACCACTGCGTCATCTTCCGCCAGCCCTCGGGATCATCGCCGAAGGGATGAACCCGCAGCCAGCCATGCACTCCAAACGGGGCGACAATGCGCCCCAAAACAATCATGCGGCTTAGGCGGCCTTTGTCGCCGCTGCCTGCTTGACCAGACGTGCGGCCGTAGGCGACAACTGGGCGCCATGCCCCTGCCAGAAGGCCAGGCGTTCGGTGTTGATCACCAGCCCGTT
Organism: Sulfuritalea sp.; assembly: GCA_036745235.1. Taxonomy (GTDB): domain Bacteria; phylum Pseudomonadota; class Gammaproteobacteria; order Burkholderiales; family Rhodocyclaceae; genus Sulfuritalea. The sequence goes on along the minus strand of DAIOGL010000002.1, from coordinate 19,221 downwards.
TTCGTTGGCGGCGGCGACAGGATTGTAGTAACCGATGCGTTCAATGAAGCGGCCATCGCGGCGGTTGCGCGAATCCGCGACCACCATATTGAAGAAAGGGCGCTTCTTGGCACCGCTGCGGGCGAGACGAATAACAACCATGGTGTTCTCTTGAAAAGCGGGAAAGCCGGCGATTTTATTTCAAAAAGCCGGAGAAAACAAGGCATAGCGTTCGGCTATTGCCCGATTTGAGCTCTCAGGACCGGCCGCCCGGTCAACTGCCGGGCAGAGAGAACACTTCGCGGATGGTCTGCTGGATGGCGAGCGCGGCCTGGCGCGGATTCACCGCCTGGCGGATCGGGCGGCCGACCACGATATAGTCGGCACCGTTCCTGAACGCCTGGGCGACATCGACCGTACGTTTCTGGTCGTCCGCCGGCTTGTTCTCGACCGGCCGGATGCCGGGGGTGACAACCATCAGTCTGTTGCCCAATTCGCGCCGGATCATCGGCGCCTCGAGGCCGGACGAGACAATGCCATCCACCCCGGCGGCCAGCGCCCGACGCGCGCGGGACAGCACGAGTTTGTCCACGTCGCAGGCGAATCCGAGATCGTCCAGATCACCCCGATCGAGGCTGGTCAGTACCGTGACTGCCAGAATCTTGAGATCGCCCTTGTCCTTCACCGCCGCTTCCATGATGGCCTGATTGCCGTGGATGGTGGCGAACGTGGCTCCGCTGCCCGCCAATGCACGCACTGCCGAACGCACGGTTTCCGGCACATCGAAGAACTTCAGATCGACGAAGACCTTCTTGCCCTGGCTGACCAGCCAATGCAACAGCTCAAAATAGCCACCAGTCATGAACAGCTCGAGCCCGATCTTGTAAAAGACCACCGCGTCACCCAGCTCCGTGACCAAGTCGCGCGCGGCTCCGGCGTCGGGAACATCGAGCGCGACGATCAGGCGATCCATCGGTTCGATCGGCTTGGCAGACAGTAGGCTGGTCATCTCGGATACCTCGCGACGTGGCAAAAGAAAATGCGTCCGGATTCTACTAGAATCGTGTTTCACCCAAGGCCATTCAGCTCGCCATGCGCCGCAAGAAGATTCCTCCGCCGCCGCCGATCCAGCTACAGCAGGCCCTGGATTGGCTCGCCGAGCCGCAGCAGGGCGATCCGCTACTCGATCTGGTGCCCTTGCGAAATCACATTGCCGCCCTTGGACGCCTGAGACTTCCGCTGCGAAGCCGCATCAAGATTGACGAACTGCTGCAACAGCGCGCCGAGCGCATTGACGAGGCGCTCGTTCCGCTGTTGCTCGACATCAAGCTGCCCTTGCCGGTTCACCTTGGCACTGTCGCCCAAGGCCTGATCGGCCTGCGCGCAGAACTGGGCGAGGCTTGGCTGAATATTGCCGAGGACGTCAATCCGCGGAGTCTTGCCGGCATTCGCCGCAGCGGCCCGCAAATCTGCCTGCAGGGAATTTTCAACCTGTCGCGACAGCTCGTCGCTACCTTGCTGACCGCGACCCCAACGCCTATCGGCTTCTGGCGCAACGCGCAAGCGCTCTACCATCGCGCCCATGAGTCCGTAGACCCGACAGCCACCCTGCCCGCCGAAATGAGCGCCATCGATGCCCGTTTCAAGGCCATGCTGGCACTTACCGCAGCACAACCGGAGGGCCTCGCTCCGCGCGAAATTGCTTTTCTTGCCGATTATCTCGGGACCAACGCGATGGCCACCCGCATCGACATGGTCCGTCCTGCGACTGCCGGCGACTGGTTCTGGCTCAACGCCAATATTGACCAGCCGCCGATCGCCCTCGAGCGCGTAACACCTGACGGCGGCCCCTGCCTCTACTTCCGGTTTGGTGAACTTGCCGGCATAGCTGCGCGGCATCTCGACCAGCTGAGCGACGGGGTACCTCCCCTGTCACTCGGCCTGCCGCTTCAGGCGGCGGGCGCCGACTACCGCAATGCGCTGGAACGGGCTCGTCAGTGCTGGACTGCGCCGCGGCGGCGCAACTTCAATCGCCGCGCGCAAACTCTGCCGGTGGAGGTCTGCACGCAACTGAGCACCTTGTGGACGGCTCTCGGCAGCGACTCCCGGGTCGAGCCCAACTCCCGCGAATGCGAGCTGACTTACAGTGACTGGACCCTGGTCAACGAAGGGCCTGCCGGTTATGCGATTGTCCATGTGGTCGGCGAGGTCAGCGGCATCGTACCGGGTTGTGCCGTGGGTCTGCGCACGGGTGCCGGAGCTGCCTGGCAGATCTGCCTCGTGCGCTGGGCTCGCAGCAAGAGCAGCAGTCATGTCGAGTTGGGTCTGGAAGTGCTGGCGCCATCGGCGCAGCCGATACGGATACAAGCCTTGACCACCCGAAATCCGGAGCCGCCGATACCGGCGCTGCTGCTGCCGGCCCTGCCGAGCCTCAACCGCGGTGAAGCGATTCTGGCCGTGCGGGGTGACTACAACGCACGCCCGTTCACGTTGCTGCAGGAACATGAGACCCGTTTGCGGATCGTCGAATGCATGCCGCACCGGAGTCTCATCGAAACCTCCAGCATCGAAGTCTTCGAGTTCATTCGCAACCCCACTGCCACCTAGGCGCGGGTGGACTGCGGCAACTCGGCGACGAGCAGTGCGCCGATCAGAATCACGCTCCACGATGCGTAGAGCCAGATCAGAAATACCGGGATCGCCGAGAAGGCCCCATAGACCACCGCATTGACCGTAAATCCGGTCGCGATATAGAGAGTGAACAATTTCTGCAGGCCGACAAAGCCCAGCGCCGCCATCGCGCCGCCAAAGCCGGCATGCCAGGCCCTTATGGCCTTGTTGGGCACCCCCCAATAAAGCAGGCCGAACAAGGCTGTCATGAACGCAAACGGCAACACAACCCTGACCACGAGATTTGTCACCCAATACGGCTCATTGACGAGGCCAAGCGAGACGCCGGCGACAAAGGAGATCGCGGCGATACTGGCCCCGAATACCAGCGGTCCGAGCAGCAGTGCAAGGCCATGAATGGCCAGGCGTCGCAACAGTGGCCGACTGGCCTTGACTCGCCAGATATGGTTGAAGGCCCGCTCGATGGTCAGCATCTGCATCAATGCAGTCGCTCCCAGCACCGCGATCCCGACAAAGGTCACGCGTCCTGCACGAGAGGCGAACTGGCCAATGTACTTCGCGATGATGATGCCTGCCTTGTCAGGCAGCAGATTCGCAAGGAGGAATTTCTCCAGCGCCGAACCAAGGCCGACACCCACCGGCAGCAGCGACAACAAGGCAAACGCCGCTGCAATCATGGGCACCAGGCCAATCAAGGTGGCGAAGGAAAGCGCCGCCGCGGTCTGCGCGCAGTGCTCGTCATGAAACCGACGCACCGTGCGCACGACCAGCCGAAAGGGTGCGAGGAGCCACATATAATGCAATTCTACTGGAGGTCCGAAAATGCAGAAGGCAGGCGCAGCGCGGGAGATTCTTGTTCTCTACTACAGCCATCACGGATCGGTGCGCGAACTGGCGCGACACATCGCCCACGGAATTGAACAGACGCCCGGCATCATCGCGCGCCTTCGCACCGTGCCTCGCGTATCCGCAGTCTGCGAATCCACGGAGCCCGCCGTCCCCGATGATGGCGCTCCCTATGTCGAGATCCGCGATCTCGAAGAATGCGTCGGTCTGGCACTGGGCAGCCCGACCCGCTTCGGCAACATGGCGGCGCCACTTAAATACTTCCTCGATTCCACCAGCGGCCTGTGGCTGAAGGGCGGGCTGGCAGGCAAGCCGGCAATAGTGTTTACCTCGACAACGACGATGCATGGCGGTCAGGAGTCCACCCTGCTGTCGATGATGTTGCCTCTTCTGCACCACGGCATGATGATTCTCGGCATTCCGTACACCGAGCCCGCACTCTCGCAGACGCGCGAGGGCGGGACGCCCTATGGCGCGAGCCACGTCAGCGGCAGCGACGGCGCCACGGCGGCCAGCGAACATGAAAAGCTGCTGGCGGTCTCACTCGGACGCCGTCTGGCCGAAACCGCCATGAAGCTCGCCGCGTGACTCCCTGGTTCAACCGGCTGGCAGCGACCAGCCTCGTCGGCTTGCTATTTCTCTGCCTTGCCTGGGAACTTTGGCTGGCGCCCCTGCGTCCCGGCGGCTCGATGCTGGCTTTGAAGGCCCTGCCGCTATTGCTGCCGCTGTTCGGCATCCTGCGCGGCAAACGCTACACCCATCAATGGACGTCCATGCTTGCCTTGGCCTACCTCACGGAAGGACTGGTGCGCGCAGCCTCGGATCAGGGCGCCAGCCAGATGCTGGCGATGGCCGAGACCGTCCTGGCGACCTTGCTGTTCGCCGGCTGCCTCGGCCATGCACGTGTTGCCGCGCCGTCAAGAGCCATCAAATCTGCGGATTGAGCTTTTCCTGCCCGGAACACAGCTTGTTGAGGGCATTGATGTAGGCCTTCGCCGAAGCGACGACGATATCCGTATCTGCACCCTGGCCATTAACGATCCGGCCGTCTTTCGACAGCCGCACCGTCACCTCCCCCTGCGCATCGGTGCCCGTGGTAATGGCATTTACGGAATAGAGCAGCAGTTCTGAACCGCTCGCAGCGACGCTTTCGATCGCCTTGAACGTGGCATCGACGGGCCCGCTGCCGCTCGATGCTGCCTGCTGTTCGGTGCCTCCCGCAGAGAGCGTGAGACGGGCCTGCGGCGCCTCGCCGGTTTCCGAGTGGAACATCGAAGACACGAGTTTGTAGTGCTCGTCATCCGGCAGAACCATTTCGTCGCTCATCAGCGCATGCAGATCCTCGTCAAAGATCTCGTGCTTCTTGTCGGCAAGTTCCTTGAAGTGCGCGAAGGCGGTATTCAGTACCTGTTCGCTCTCCACCTCGATGCCGAGTTCCTTCAGGCGGGCCTTGAACGCCGTACGCCCGGAATGCTTGCCGAGCACCAGTTTGTTGGCGTTCCAGCCGACGTCTTCGGCGCGCATGATCTCGTAGGTTTCGCGGTGTTTCAGCACGCCGTCCTGATGGATGCCGGACTCATGCGAAAAGGCATTGGCGCCGACGATTGCCTTGTTCGGCTGCAACGGAAATCCGGTGATGCTCGACACCATCTTGGATGCCCCGACGATCTGCGTGGTATCGATACGGGTGACACAGGGAAATACATCCTGCCTCGTGTGCACCGCCATGACGATTTCCTCCAGCGCGGCATTTCCGGCGCGCTCGCCAAGACCGTTGATGGTGCATTCCACCTGGCGCGCCCCTGCCATCACTGCAGCAAGACTGTTGGCGACAGCCAAACCCAGGTCGTTGTGGCAATGCACCGACCAGATCACCTTGTCGGAGTTCGGAATCCGTTCGCGCAGCTGGCGGATTCGCTCCGCATACTGTTCCGGAACGTTGTAACCCACGGTGTCGGGAATGTTGATGGTGGAGGCGCCTTCCTTGATCACCGCCTCGATGATGCGACAGAGAAAATCAAGGTCGGACCGTCCCGCATCCTCGCAGGAGAACTCGACATCGTCGATTCCGTTGCGCGCAAAGCGCACTGCATGCTGTGCCGCCACCAGCACGTCGTCGGGCGACATGCGCAGCTTCTTTTCCATGTGGATCGGACTGGTCGCGATGAAGGTGTGGATGCGTCCGGATTTGGCAGGCTTGACCGCCTCCAGGGCCCGCGAGATATCCTTGTCGAAGGCACGGCACAGGCCCGCTATCGTGGAGTCCTTGATGGCTTCGGCGACAGCCCTGACGGCCTCGAAGTCACCATTGGATGCAGCAGGGAAACCCGCCTCGATGACATCCACGCGCATCCGCTCCAGCTGACGGGCAATCCGCAGCTTTTCCTCCTTGGTCATGGAGGCGCCGGGGCTCTGTTCGCCGTCGCGCAAGGTTGTATCGAAAATGATCAAATGTTCCTTGGACATGATTGTCTCCTGGGGAAAAGCAACAATAGCTTATGCCGCACCTCGCAGGGCGGGCACTATGAACAACCGAATTGTGGGGGGGTGTATTTAGCGCGCGCGGCGCAGCAGCGGAAGCAGCTTCGCGCGCAGCGGCAGACGCGCGATCAGCGCGCCTGAGAGGGCAAGAAATAATGCAGCGAAGGTGAATGCCGTAGCCATGGCAATGACTATAAAGATTTTATTCCGACCGCGCAACAGATTTCCGCCGGCCGCGCCAACTCCAGGCTGCCATCACATAACCCGACAGGGCATAGGCGAGAAACAGCCCGAACAGCACCCCGGGAGGATAGGACGACACCAGCACATAGCCAAGAACGATGACAGGCAACACCATGAACGGCACGCTGCGGCGCAGATTGATGTCCTTGCCGCTCCAGTAGCGCAGGGTGCTGACCATGGTAATGCCGGCAAAAAGCGTAAGGGCGAAGGCATACCAGCGCACTTCCTCCCCTGAAATGTTCAGGTCGTTGATGATCCAGATGAAACCTGCAACCAGCGCCGCCGCAGCCGGACTTGGCAGACCCTGGAAATAGCGCTTATCCACGACGCCGATATTGGTATTGAAGCGGGCGAGGCGAAGGGCCGCTCCTGCGCAATAGACAAATGCAGCGATCCAGCCCCATTTGCCCATGCCCTTCATCGCCCACTCGAAGACAATCAATGCCGGAGCGGCGCCAAACGACACCATGTCCGACAGCGAATCGTACTCTGCGCCGAACGCACTTTGTGTTCGGGTCATGCGCGCCACGCGGCCATCGAGGCCATCGAACACCATGGCGATGAAAATAGCAACTGCGGCATTCTCGAAACGTCCGGTCATGGCCTGAACGATGGCATAGAAACCGGCGAACAGACCCGCTGTCGTCAGGAGATTGGGTAGAACGTAAATTCCGCGCCGACGCAGTTCGGGATTCATCAACGCCTTGCGAGGTGGAATTGCCGGCATGGTGAAGTGGCAGTATGGAACAAGGCCTATTCTAACGGCTCAGGCAGGCCGCGCGACAAATGTCCCGGCCGCTTTGGCATGAAGCCCATCACAGTCCGAAGGCATCAAGAAGGGCGGGATGCCGCGCAGGGCATGGCATCGCCACGCCCCGCCCGAATTCCGCAGTCGGCTCAGTTCTTGGTCTGATCGACCAGCTGGTTCTTCTTGATCCAAGGCATCATCGCTCTCAGCTGCGCACCGACCTGCTCGATCGGATGCGCCGCCGTCAATCGACGGCGGGCCGTCATTTCGGGATAGTTGGTACGGCCTTCGAGAATGAACTTCTTCGCATACTCGCCTTCCTGAATGGCCTTCAGGGCGTCCTTCATGGCGGCACGGGCTTCGGCGCCGATCACCTTGGGGCCGGTCACGTACTCGCCATACTCGGCATTGTTGGAGATCGAGTAATTCATGTTGGCAATGCCGCCTTCGAAGATCAGATCGACGATCAGCTTGACCTCGTGCAGACACTCGAAATACGCCATCTCCGGCGCATAGCCTGCCTCGGTCAGCGTCTCGTAGCCGGCCTTGATCAATTCGACCAGACCGCCACAAAGGACCGCCTGTTCGCCAAACAAGTCCGTCTCTGTTTCCTCGCGGAAATTGGTCTCGATCACTCCGCCCTTGGTGCCTCCATTGGCCGCCGCGTAGGACAACGCAATATCCTTGGCCTTACCCGACTTGTCCTGATGAATGGCAATCAGCGAGGGCACGCCGCCGCCGCGAAGGTACTCGGAACGCACGGTATGGCCCGGACCCTTCGGCGCGACCATGATCACGTCGACGTCGGTGCGGGGTACCACCTGGTTGTAATGAACGTTGAAGCCATGAGCGAACGCGAGCGCCGCGCCCTTCTTCATGTTGCCCTCAACCTCGCCGTAGTAGACCGCAGGAATGGTTTCGTCAGGCAACAGCATCATCACGACGTCGGCATCCTTGACCGCCTTGGCAACTTCCTCAACCTTGAGACCGGCTTTCTTGGCCTTGTCCCAGGAGGCTCCGCCCTTGCGCAACCCAACGGTTACCTTGACGCCCGAGTCCTTGAGATTCTGGGCATGAGCATGGCCTTGCGAGCCATAGCCGACGATGGTGACCTTCTTGCCCTTGATGAGGGACAGGTCCGCGTCCTTGTCGTAATAAACTTTCATTCGTTTTCCTTCGGTTCAGAGTTCAGACTTTGAGAATGCGATCGCCGCGCCCGATGCCGGACACGCCAGTGCGGACGGTTTCGAGGATCAGCGAGCGATCGATGGCTTCGAGGAAGGCGTCCAGCTTGGAGCCATTTCCCGTCAGTTCGATGACGTAGGTCGAATCCGTGACATCGATGATGCGACCGCGGAATATGTCGGCGATACGCTTCATCTCCTCACGATCCTTGCCGGCAGCGCGCACCTTGACCAGCATCAGCTCGCGCTCGATATGCGCGGCTTCGGACAGATCCACCACCTTGACGACATCTATCAGCTTGTTGAGCTGTTTGGTGATCTGCTCGATGACATCGTCAGAACCCGTGCTGACGATGGTCATGCGTGAAAGGGAAGCATCTTCCGTCGGCGCTACCGTCAGCGACTCGATGTTGAAGGCACGGGCGGAGAACAGGCCGGAGACCCGGGAAAGCGCGCCCGCTTCGTTTTCGATGAGGATGGAAATGATGTGTCGCATGCTTACAGTTCCTCGGCCAGAATCATTTCCGACAGGCCCTTGCCTGCCGCCACCATCGGGTAGACGTTCGCCGTCTGGTCGGTGAGGAAATCCATGAAAACGAGATCATTCTTGTGTTTGGTGAAAGCCTCGCGCAACGCCGGCTCGACATCGGCGGGACGCTCGATCTTCATGCCGACATGCCCGTAGGCTTCTGCGAGCTTGACGAAGTCTGGCAAGGCATCGACATAGGATTCAGCGTAGCGGTTGCCATGGAACATCTGCTGCCACTGACGCACCATGCCCAGATAGCGATTGTTGAGATTGATGATCTTGATCGGCAGACGGAACTGCTTGGCCGTCGACAACTCCTGAATATTCATCTGGATCGATCCCTCGCCGGTGACGCAGGCTACCGTCGCTTTCGGATTGGCGAAACGCACGCCCATCGCATACGGCAAGCCGACACCCATTGTGCCGAGACCGCCCGAGTTGATCCAGCGCCGGGGTTTGTCGAACTTGTAGTACTGGGCAGCCCACATCTGGTGCTGACCGACGTCCGAAGTGATGAAGGCATCTCCGCCAGTGACTTCGTAGAGCTTCTCCACGACGTACTGGGGCATGATGATTTCCTTGCCCTGCTTGTACTTGAGCGACTTCTTGCTCCGCCACTCGTCGATTTGCTTCCACCAGGCGGCCAAGGCTTTCGGATCAGGCACGCCCGCAGAGGCTTCGAGAAGCTTCTGCAATTCGTCAAGCACGTCCGGCAGGTTGCCGACGATGGGCACATCGACCTTGACACGCTTGGAAATCGAGGACGGGTCAACGTCGATGTGAATGATCTTGCGCGAAATCTCGGCAAAATGGGCCGGATTGCCGATCACGCGGTCATCGAACCGTGCGCCGACGGCAATGAGGACGTCACAATTCTGCATGGCCATGTTGGCCTCGTAGGTGCCATGCATCCCGAGCATCCCGAGCGATTGCTTATCGGTCGCAGGATAACCGCCCAAACCCATCAAGGTGTTGGTCACCGGATACCCGAGTCGGCGCGCCAGTTTGGCGAGCTTTTCCGCGGCATCGGAGAGAATCACCCCACCGCCCGCGTAGACCATCGGTCGCTTGGCCTCCAGGAGCATTTGGACGGCCTTCTTGATCTGCCCGCTGTGCCCCTTGACCACGGGGTTGTAGGAACGCATGGTGATCGTCTTCGGATAATCGAACTCGCACTTCTGGTTGGTGATGTCCTTCGGTATATCCACGAGCACGGGACCCGGGCGGCCGGTCTTGGCTATGTAAAAGGCCTTCTTCAGGGTTATCGCCAGATCCCTGACATCCTTCACCAGAAAATTGTGCTTCACGCAAGGCCGCGTAATGCCAACCGTGTCACATTCCTGAAATGCGTCCTGCCCGATATAGGCCGTCGGTACCTGGCCGCTGATGATGACCATCGGAACCGAGTCCATGTGTGCCGTGGCAATCCCGGTCACCGCATTGGTCACGCCGGGTCCCGAGGTGACCAGACAGACTCCTATCTTGTTCGAAGACCGCGAGTAGGCATCTGCCGCATGAACGGCAGCCTGCTCATGGCGAACCAGGACATGCTTGAACTTGTCCTGTTTAAAGAGTTCGTCGTAAATAAAGAGGACCGAGCCGCCGGGATAGCCGAATACGTACTCGACCTTTTCCTCCTGCAAGCACCTGATTACAATTTCTGCGCCGGTTAGCTGCATTGATTACACCTGTTACACTTTTCGAGTGAAACGTATAACCTTACTGACTCGCCCGCGAATGGTCAAGATTTATAGTCTGCCTTTCGTTATGAAAAACTGCTGAAAGCTGGCAGGAGCCTCCCCTGAGTTCCCGAATCGAACTTTCCGATTTTCTTGCCAGCGTAGAGCGACGTGCCTTCAAACAGGCCATGTTTGCGATTCGAAACGAGGAAACCGCCCTGGACATCGTTCAGGACGCGATGATGCGTCTCTCGGAGAAATATGGGGATCGCCCGGCCGCCGAATGGCCGATGCTGTTTCAGAGGATCCTGCAAAACGCGATCCGGGACTGCTATCGCCGATCCAAGGTCCGGTCCCTGTGGACAACATTGCTTTCCTCCCTTTCTCCTGGCGACGACGAAGATGCTGATCCACTTGAAACTTTTGCTGCGGAGGACGAGTCAGATGGTTTGTTGACTCCACATCGCCAATTGGAGCGCGCGCAACTCCTTGCTGTAATTGAAAAAGAGATCGAGAAGCTACCGCCGCGTCAACGTGAAGCCTTCCTGATGCGTTACTGGGAGGAAATGGATATTGCCGAAACTGCGGCGGCGATGGGTTGTTCGGAAGGCAGCGTGAAGACTCACTGTTCGCGCGCCACTCACACTCTGGCCGTAGCACTTAAGGCGAAAGGCATAGAGCTATGAACGGCGAAAACGAATTCGGCTATAAAGCGAGGCAGATTCTCAATCAAGGTTTGGATACCCTTGATCGGGAGGTTGCTGGTCGCTTGCATCAGGCTCGCCAAGCTGCCTTGAGCAGCCAGCGAGTGCCGGTAAGGGGTTTGCGACTGGCTGGAATCGGGCATAACGTGGAGTTTGCATTTTTTGCGAACGCCCGTAGCCTCTTTGCCGTTATAGCCCTCACTATCGGCGCGACGGGCACCTATTACTGGAACGCCTTTGAACAAGTTCAGGAATTCGAGGAAATCGACAGCGCTCTCCTTGTCGACGAACTTCCCCCTTCCGCCTATCTTGATCGAGGCTTCCACGCATGGCTCGAGCGCGCTTCGGACTAATCCTTGCAGTTGCGCTCTGGCTGGCTTCCCCACTAGGCCATGCAGTCGTTCTTCCTCCGCTCCCGCAGCCCTCTTGGACTGAACTGAACGCGGAGCAGAAGCATGCGCTCGCTCCATTGGCTAGCCATTGGGACAAGATGAGTGGCTTCCAGCGAAAGAAGTGGCTGGGAATTGCCCAGCGTTACCCGTCGTTGAGCCCGGA
>DAIOGL010000002.1:0-7542 GCA_036745235.1 Sulfuritalea sp. | reverse complement strand
CTGTCGGTGACCTTCATGTTGCCCCAGCTTGCCATGGGGATGGGATTTGGCATTGTCTTTCCGGGCTGGGTTTTGATCAGCCACGTCTTTGTGGTGCTGGGCGCTTACTTCATCTGGTACTGGCATCACGGCGGACAGACCTTGGCCATGCAGACTTGGAAGATCCGACTATCGACGCCAAGCGGCAAGCCGCCGTCCTTGGGCCGCCTGACGCTGCGCTATGTCCTCGCTTGGCCCAGCATCATCTATTTCGGGGTGGGCTTGCTCTGGGCCCTATTCGATCGAGACCGCCAGTTTCTCCATGACCGGCTGGCAGGTACGCGGATCGTGTTCCAGCGCACTTAGAGGCGCAGAATTACTCCGGTCAGCGCCGCTCGACCCACCAGAGCATCCCCGCGGCAGTCATCAGGAACAGGACGCTGGGGGTAATTGCAGAAAAGAATGGGGGCCAACTGTTGATTACACCGAGACTGGAGAACAGTCCGTTCAGCATGTGGAAACCGATCCCGAGCATGATGCCGGCAAATACGCGAATACTGACCGCACCCATCCGATCCTGCATGTAGGCGAACGGCAACGCCAGCGCCATCATCACCAACGTCGCGAGCGGATAGACAAGCTTCTTCCACATCGCGATATCGTAGCGATCGGTCTTCTGCTGGTTTCCGCTCAAGTGCCGTACAAAAAGGTAAAGATTGACCAGCGACATGCGCTCCGGCACGACCAGCAGCACTGCCAGCAGATCGGGGTTGAGTGCTGATTTCCAGGTGAGCTGGCCGTATCGCTCCACATGTGCCGTATCGCCCGAGAACACCGTGCGGACTACACCTTCCAGCGACCAGGTGCCGGCGCTGACGTAGCGGCCGCGTTCGGCTTGACTGATCGACTGCAATTGAAATCGCTCATCAAACTCGAACACGCGAACGTTCTGCAGCGAGGCATCGGGAAGTACTTCGCGAACATTCACGAACGAATGCTCGTCTCGCACCCAGAGGCCCGATCGAAACTCCTGGGCTACCAGCGCGCCCATGGCCTTGAGTCTGAGTTGCTGGGCTGCCCGCTCAGCCGGAGGGGCAAGAAGCTCACCTACCAGCAGCGTCAAAACGGCAAATACCAGTCCGATCTTGGCCAGCGTAAACAACAGATCCCTGGTGGAGAGCCCGGCCGCGCGCAAGACCGTGATCTCGGAGTGACGAGCGAGAAGCGTCAGCGCATAGAGCGTACCGATCAACACGCCGATCGGGAACAACTCATACAGCCGCCCGGGCAGGGTCAGTGCCACATAACCCAACGCATGCTGGAGCTGATAACCGCCCTTGCCTATGCTCTCGAGCTGATGAATCAGGTCGAAAAATGCAAATAACATCAGGAAGGCCATCAGTACCAGACTAGTGGACGCATAGATTTCGCGCGCCAGATGGCGCTCGTACAGCTTCAGCGCCACCGTAGTTTCCCCCACGCCAGGGGGTTCTGCCGTCGATAAAAGAGGATGACAAGGAGCAGGAACATGCCGACGTGCACCGCCCAGACTCCGATTTCGAAGCGCAGCTTCCCTTGCGCGACCCATGCCTGGCTGACACTCAGCAGGTTGCTGTAAATCATGTAGGTGAGAAGGGCAAAGACAAGATTGTTGGTGCGCCCCGCACGCGGATTGACGAAGGCCAGGGGAATGGCCAGCACGGCCAGGTTCAGCGCTGCGAGAGGCAGTCCGAGACGCCAAAGAAGTTCAGCCAGATTTGCCGGCTGCGGATCCCGCACGAGTTCCCAAAGCGGCTTGGTGCGGGGCGAGTCCTCGAACCCACGAGCTTCCTTGGTCTCGATACGCAAGGCGTATCGATCGAACTCCATCACGCGATACTCAGCCGTTCCTGCGGTACCTTCGTAGCGTCGCCCCCGATCGAGTACGAGAAAGCGATCGCCATTGGCTACGGTCTCCGTGTGACCTTGCGCCGTCGCCATCACGCCCAGCCGGCCCTGCTGAATGGAACTGATAAAGACGTTCTTCACCCTGCCATCCTGGCCGGCGATGCTCTCGACGAAGAATACGCGGTCAGCCGCGCTGGACTCATTGAACGTACCCGGCGAAACACGGGCGACGTCGTCGCGCTGATCCATGCTCTGGCGGTAGGCCTCGCTTTTCTGCGTCGCCCAGGGCGCCAGGAACAGCGATAACAGCGCTATCACGGCCACGGGCGGCCCGACAAACTTCAACACCGGCCTGACCCACGCGGTCAAGGGAATGCCGGACGCCAGCCAGACAACCATTTCGGAATCGCGATACCAGCGCGACAGGGTCATCAACACCGCAACAAAGAGAGTCAAGGAAAGCAACACCGGCAGGTAGCTGATGGCGCGAAAGCCCAGGAGGGCGATCACAGCTTCGGACGCGAGCTTCCCGCCAGCCGCGTCGCCCAGCAGACGAATCAACTGAGTGGTCATCAGGATCGCGAAAAGCGCGACGAAAACCCCCGCCGCAGTATGGGTGAACTCCCTAATCGCGGCGCGTTGAAAAATCATGGTGTAAGAGAGTTTCTGCTTTGACTTTTGGTGAAAACTTGGGGAATAATCGCACCAGCAGGAGAAATCACTCAAAACAGAACAATTTCCCCGAATTCCCGTAGTCTCCGAGGAGCATATTTTGGAATTTAGCATAAAAAGCGGAAGCCCGGAAAAGCAGCGCAGCGCTTGTGTCGTTGTAGGCGTCTTCGAACCCAGAAAGCTGTCCGCGGCTGCCGAAGTGATCGACGGCGCGGCAGACCAATTTCTAAGCGACATCCTGCGTCGCGGCGACATGGAGGGCAAGGCCGGCACCAGCCTGTTGCTGCATGGCGTTTCCGGTGTCGAGGCGGACCGCATCCTGCTCGTAGGGCTCGGCAAGGAGCGGGAATTCCGTGAAAAGGAATACCGCGCGGCCCTGGCGACGGCCGTCCGCCAGCTCAATGAAACCGGTGGCTTCGACGGCACGGTCTATTTGACGGAACTCCCCGTGAAGAAGCGTGATGTCGCCTGGAAGATAAGGCAGGCCGCGCTCGTGGTCCAGGAAACCCTCTACCGCTTCGATCGCCTCAAGTCGAAGAAGGACGAAGTCCGGCGCCCATTGCGGAAGCTGACATTCTGCGTCACCCGTCGCAATGAACTTGCCACCGCCGAAACGGCACTGTCCCAAGGGCTCGCGATTGCTTCCGGAATGGCGCTGGCAAAGGACCTTGGCAATCTGCCGGGCAACATCTGCACGCCGACCTACCTGGCCGACCAGGCAAGGCAGCTGGCAAAATCACACGGCCTTGGCGTCGACATTCTCGACCGCGCCGACATGGAGAAGCTCGGCATGAACACCCTGCTTTCCGTCGCCCGCGGATCGCATGAACCTCCGAAGTTCATTGTCCTGCGCCATTCCGGCGGCGCGAGTGGAGCAAGACCGGTGGTGTTGGTCGGCAAGGGCATCACGTTCGATTCCGGTGGCATTTCGCTCAAGCCCGGGGCGGAAATGGACGAAATGAAATACGACATGTGCGGTGCCGCCAGCGTACTGGGGACGCTCAAGGCAGCAGCCATGATGAAGCTGCCGCTCAATGTGGTCGGCGTCATTCCGTCTACGGAAAACATGCCGGGGGGCGCGGCCACGAAGCCGGGTGACGTAATTACGTCGATGTCGGGCCAGACAGTCGAAATACTCAACACCGATGCCGAGGGCCGACTGATACTTTGCGACGCACTGACCTATGTCGAGCGCTTCGAGCCGGAATGCGTGGTTGATATCGCCACCCTTACCGGCGCCTGCGTGATCGCGCTCGGACATGTGGCCACCGGCCTGCTCGCCAACAATGAAGGGCTGGCAAAGGAGTTGACCGACGCCGGCCACGACTCCTATGACCGTGCCTGGCAACTTCCGCTGTGGGATGACTATCAGGAACAATTGAAAAGCAACTTCGCCGACATGGCAAACATCGGCGGCCGCCCGGCCGGCACAATCACGGCGGCATGCTTCCTCTCCCGCTTCGCAGACAAATATCGCTGGGCGCATCTCGATATCGCCGGGACTGCCTGGCGCTCCGGCAAGGAGAAGGGGGCCACCGGGCGTCCAGTGCCCTTGCTCAGCCATTTCCTCATGGATCGCGCAAGTCGCGCCCCGAAACCCACCGGCAAGCGCAAGCGGGGATGACGCAAATAACCTTTCTCCATGGCGCGCAGGATCGACTCCGGGCCATCGCCGCTTGGCTCGGGAACGCCAACAGCGAAGGCACCCGGGTGCTGGTCTATGCGCCGACCGGCGAACGCAGCGAACAGCTGGACCGGTTGCTTTGGATACACCCGGCCACCGGATTTACACCCCATTGCAGAGCCGGGGACCAGCTGGCGGCGGTGACCCCGATCCTCATTGCATCCGAACTCGACAATCCACCACACGACGGCTGCCTCTTGAATATGTCTGACGAGGTGCCACCCGGTTTCAGCCGCTTTCAGCAACTGATCGAAATCATCAGCGTCGAAGACGGTGACAGGCTGCCTGGCCGTGAGCGCTTCCGCTTCTATCGCGAACGAGGCTATCCCCTGGACGCTCGCGACATCTCCGCAGGAATCTAAGACATGGCCGACGACGAGACATCGGATGTCCTGCGCAAAGCCGATGCGCTGATTCGGCGGACCCGGACATTTGTTGCGGGTTCGCCGGGACCGGCAGCTGAAGCAATGCCGCCCGAGGACGATTTGCCCGTTCTCACAGAGATAGTCACCGAGCACGAAGCGGCACTGGCCACCGCGCCGCCTCACATGCAGCGGCATCTCGATGCTCTGCGCGAGGAGCTTTCACGGTGGCTGGATCAGGAATTGCCCCACGCGGTACTCAAGGTCACGGATGGACTGGCGGACCAGTTGATGGGAGAACTCACCGAGCAGGCCGAAAAAAACCTGCTGCCGCGCCTGATTGCGCGCCTCGAGGGTGCGGCGACCGAGCCCAAAAGCGAGAAGTAGAACCAAGCCCCGGCAGCGCCAAGTGCGGCGGCCTCATCCTTGACTAGGCCTGCGGCACGGTCTCCGCAAACGAGGGGCGCTGCATGAGCTTCTCGTAGAGCTGTTCGAGATTGGGGTATTGCTCGTTCCAGCGGATGTCGGGGATCCGGAAGGACAAATAGCCCAATGCGCAGCCGACAGCGACATCCGCCAGCGACAGGGTATTGCCGTGGCACCAGGGTTGCTCGCCCAGTTCATCGGCCATGGCCTGCAGCCCCCGCATGATCTTGCCACGCTGTCTTTCGATCGACGACGGACTGCGTTCTCCATCGGGGCGCAGCGATTCGAGGAACGCCGCCACCGCAGCGTCGAGGATGCCATCCGCCAGAGCCTCCCAACGCTTGACGCTGATCCGCTCGCGCCCCGATGCAGGAATCAGACGATTGTTCGGCGCCACGGTATCCAGATACTCGGCAATCACGCGGGAGTCATAAATGGTGCTGTCATCGTCCAGCACCAGCACGGGAACCTTGCCCAGCGGATTGAACTTCGGCACCTGGCTGCCTTCGACCCAGGGCGAATCCACAATCAGGTCGTAATCGATCTTCTTTTCCGCCAGTACGATGCGAATCTTGCGGACATAGGGACTGGTGAGGGAAGCGATCAGTTTCATTTGGTCAAATCACCGTTCTTCAGGGCCGGGAAACTATACCATGGTGACCCGCGCAGGCCGCCGCGTCGCAATCGGGCAGCGAGGACCCGCGTGCTAAAATTCACATCCGGTCGGCGCTCCGCTCGCATCCTCCTATACTCGCCAACGACATGACACTCACCGCACTCACCGCACTTTCGCCGCTCGACGGGCGCTACGCCGCGAAGGTCGAAAACCTGCGCATTCATTTCTCCGAGTACGGTCTCATCCGCAATCGCGTCCGGGTCGAAATCGAATGGCTCAAGGCTCTGGCAGCCACCCGGGAAATCGCCGAATGCCCCGCATTCTCGGCTGCCACGCTCGCCAGGCTGGACCGCGTCATCGCCGATTTTTCGGTCGCCGATGCCGAAGCGATCAAGGCCATCGAGGCCCGCACCAATCACGACGTCAAGGCCATGGAATACTGGCTCAAGGAATGCCTGGCAGACAACACCGAGGTGATGCGCGTCAGCGAGTTCATACATTTCGGCTGCACCTCGGAGGACATCAATAACGTCTCGCATGCGCTGATGCTGAAGGATGCCGTCGCCGGCAGCCTGTTGCCCGAGCTTGACCGCCTGATCGCACGCCTGCGCGAATTGGCGCATCAACTTGCCGAGCTGCCGATGCTTGCTCGCACCCACGGCCAGCCGGCGACGCCGACGACCCTGGGCAAGGAAATGGCCAACATCGCGGCGCGCCTGATACGCAGCCGCAGCCAGATCATGTCGGTGTCGCTCACCGCCAAGTTCAATGGCGCCGTCGGCAACTACAACGCGCATTTGGCGGCCTACCCGGAAGTTGAATGGGAAACATTCAACCGCCGCTTCATCGAGTCGCTCGGACTGGAGTTCAATCCCTATACCATCCAGATCGAACCGCACGATGCGATGGCCGAACTGTTCGACGCCATGGCTCGCGCCAACACGATCCTGATCGATGCCGACCGCGACATCTGGCAGTACATTTCGCTGGGCTACTTCAAGCAGAAGTTGAAGGAAGGCGAGATCGGCTCGTCGACCATGCCGCACAAGGTCAATCCCATCGACTTCGAAAACTCCGAAGGAAACCTGGGTTTGGCCAACGCCGTATTGCGCCACCTCGCGGAAAAGCTGCCGATTTCGCGTCTGCAGCGCGATCTCACCGACTCGACGGTTCTGCGCAACATGGGCGTGGCCTTCGGCTATACGCTGCTGGCCTTCGATTCGACGCTGCGCGGACTGAACAAGCTCGAGGCCAATCCGCAGCGCCTGGCCGAGGATCTCGACGAGGCATGGGAAGTGCTGGCTGAACCGGTGCAGACCGTGATGCGCCGCTTCGGCGTTCCCAATCCTTACGAACAGCTCAAGGAACTTACGCGCGGCAAGGGTATCGAGCGAGACGCCCTGCGCCAGTTCATCGCAAGACTGCCGCTGCCGGAGGGCGACCGCCAGCGTCTGCTCGACATGACGCCTGCGTCCTACATCGGCAAGGCGGCTGAACTGGCAAAACGGATTTGAAATGGCCTTCGCCGAAAACCTCAAACAGCTCCCTCGCATCTCGCACCTCGCGGCAATCCAACTGCTCGACAGCGAAGGCGCCGTCGCCGCCACGATAGAAAACAAGCCGGGACAGGTCGGCTCGCTGTCGATCTACAACCATCTGGGGCAGATCTACGGCGCCATCACGGTCGAGGCTGCGAGGAAGGGGCTGGAACTCTATGCCGAGCACACCGAGGATGCGCGCCAGAATCCCGGCAAACACCCCAACATCGACCGCCTGCTGGAGATGGTCAACGGGAAGCACTCTACGCTGAGGGTGAAGCACGTCTTCGCAGTCGGGCCGGACTAGCCCCCCGGCGACGCGTTCGCGGCGAACACCGTCGCCGTCAGACGACGGCTTCCTGCTTCTCGACTTTGACC
>DAIOGL010000001.1:22739-26423 GCA_036745235.1 Sulfuritalea sp. | reverse complement strand
GTCGAGGTGCGCGAAGTCTGGGCCTGGGCCATGTACGACTTCGCCAACTCGGCCTACACAACCACGGTGGTGACGGCGATCTTCAACGCCTATTTTGTCGCCGTCGTCGCCCGCGGGGCGTCCTGGGCGACGCTGGCCTGGACCACGACGCAGGCGATCGCCAGCCTCGCCATCATGCTGACGGCGGCCAGCGTAGGCGCCTACGCGGATCGCCACGGCGCCAAGAAGAAGCTGCTCGCCGTGACCACGGCCGGTTGCGTCGCGGGCACGGCCGCCCTGTTCTGGGTCGGTCCGGGCGACGTCCTGTTGGCCATGGCACTGGTGGTGATCTCGAGCTTTTTCTTCGGCAGCAGCGAAAACATCATCGCCGCCTTCCTGCCCGAACTGGCGGGCGAGGAAGACCTTGGCAAGGTGTCGGGCTGGGGCTGGAGCTGGGGCTACCTGGGCGGCATGGCCTGTCTCGGGCTATGTCTGGCGTGGATCGTGACCGCCAAGGGGCGCGGCGAAGGCGCGGAGAGCTTCGTTCCGGTCACCATGCTGATCACCGCCGCCTTTTTCGCCGTGGCGTCGGCGCCGACTTTTCTGCTGCTGCGCGAGCGGGTCGTGGCAAGGCCGGTTGCGGCAGCCCGCGCCGAACTCACCGCGCTGGCGCAGGTACTGGTACGTGCGGCGCGCGAGGCGAGCCGCTTTCCCGACATGGCGCGCTTCATGGTCTGCCTGCTGTTCTACCAGTCCGGCGTCTTCGCCGCGATTGCGCTGGCGGCGATCTACGCCCAGGAGGCGATCGGCTTCACGGCGGAGGACAACATCAAGCTGTTCTTCGTGGTCAATGGCACGGCCGCCGTCGGCGCCTTCGCCTTCGGCTACCTGCAGGACCGGCTGGGCCACGTGCGCACCATCGCCCTGACCCTGGCGGGCTGGCTGCTGATGACCGCCATTGCCTTGAGTTCGGACAGCCGCGAGCAGTTCTGGGTGGCGGCGAATATCGCCGGGCTATGCCTTGGCTCCAGCCAGTCGGCGTCGCGCGCGCTGGTCGGGCTGTTCGCGCCGCGCCGGCGGCGGGCTGAATTTTTCGGGCTCTGGGGCCTGGCCATGAAGCTGGCTGCGATTGCAGGGCCCATGACCTACGGCATGACGACATGGCTGTCCGGCGGCAATCACCGCCTGGCGCTGGGCGTTACGGGGCTGTATTTCGTCGCCGGCCTGTTTCTGCTGCTGGGCATCGACGAGCGCCGCGGACGCGAGGCGGCCCTGGCCATCTGAGGGCCGCGCAGGTAGCGGGTCAGCGACAGGCGGCAGCCACCCGGCGCATTTTCTCCAGCACCGTCAGTGCCTCTTCCACGCTTGCGACCGGAATCTTCGCTTCGTGGCCGGCGCCAAAGGATCCCCCGCCGTAGGCGATCTTCACTTCGGTGCGCGTTGTCTCCACATACTGGACGATGCCCAGATTGATCCAGCGCCGCTTTCCGGCTTCATCGGCCGGCACCTCGAACAGGCAAAACGCGGTCGATCCCGGAATGACGGGTTGTGCGCTCGCCGTGCGCTGTCCGATCAGCGCAAATGCCGCAACCCCGAGCACGACAATGGTGGCAGGTCGGATCATGGCAATCCCTCTTGATGAAGTTCCAGTGTAGCGCAACAAGTACGCCGTCGAAACGGCCTGAAGCCCGGCTTTCTGAACATTTCGCATCTCAATCACTTGCGCAAACCGGCACCCCACCGCATAATCATTCGCAACAGAGGAGGCGCGCTGATCGTCGGCGTTCCGACAATTCAAAAAGAGTTTGATGGCAGAAGATTGCATTCTTGAAACCACCGGTCTCGTCAAGGAGTTTCGTGGTTTCGTCGCGGTAAATGGCGTAGACCTCAAAGTGAGGCGCGGCCATATTCACGCGCTGATCGGCCCCAACGGGGCCGGCAAGACCACATGCTTCAATCTGCTGACCAAGTTCCTCGAGCCCACGCGCGGGCAGATCCGCTTCAACGGCATCGACATCACGGGTGAGGCACCGCAGAAAATTGCCCGCCGCGGCATCGTCCGCTCCTTCCAGATTTCAGCCGTGTTTCCCCATCTCACGGTGCTGGAAAACGTCCGGATTGCCCTGCAGCGCAAGCTGGGGACCAGCTTCCATTTCTGGAAATCCGACCGCAGCCTGAACCTGCTCAACGACCGCGCCATGGAATTGCTGACTTCGGTCGATCTGGCGGGCTATGCCGACATGGTGACCGTGGAAATGCCTTACGGGCGCAAGCGGGCACTGGAAATCGCCACGACGCTGGCACTCGATCCCGAACTCATGCTGCTCGACGAGCCCACCCAGGGCATGGGCCACGAAGACGTGCACCGCGTGATGGAACTGATCAAGCAGGTGTCGGCCAACCGCACCATCCTCATGGTGGAACACAACATGAAGGTGGTCGCCGGAATTTCGGACACCCTGACCGTGCTCGCCCGCGGCTCGGTGCTGGCCGAAGGCCCCTATGCCGAGGTCGCCGCCAACCCGCTGGTGATCGAGGCCTACATGGGCACGGAGGCCGATGAACTCGCTTCTCCGGCAGGGCACTGAGATGAGTTCCACCGAGTATCTCCGCGTCTCCGATCTCCACGCCTTCTACGGCGAATCGCATGTGCTGCACGGCATGGATTTCACCGTGCGGCGCGGCGAGTGCATCTCGCTTCTCGGCCGCAACGGCGCCGGCCGCACCACCACGCTGCGCGCCATCCTCGGTCTGACCGGGCGGCGTACCGGTTCGATCATGCTCAACGGCCGCGAGGTCATCGACATGCCTTCGCACCGGATTGCCCAGCTCGGCGTCGGCTACTGCCCCGAAGAGCGCGGCATCTATGCCAGCCTCAGCTGCGAGGAGAATCTGCTGTTGCCGCCGCAGGTCGGCAGCGGCGGCCTGAGCCTCGACGAACTCTACGCAATGTTCCCCAACCTCAAGGAACGCCGCTTCAGCCAGGGCACACGGCTGTCGGGTGGCGAGCAGCAGATGCTGGCCATGGCGCGCATCCTGCGCACCGGAGCCAAGCTGCTGCTGCTCGATGAGGTATCGGAGGGCCTTGCGCCGGTGATCGTGCAGAAGCTGGGTGAAGTCATCAGGATGCTCAAGGAGCGCGACTACACGATCATCCTGGTGGAGCAGAACTTCCGCTTTGCCGCGCCGCTGGCCGACCGCATGTTCATTGTCGAGCACGGGCAGGTGGTGGCAGAGATCGCTCAGAATGAAATCACGGAAAAGCAGCATCTGCTGCAGGAGTATCTCGGGGTCTGACCGTTCGGATCCCGCCGATTTTTACCCAGGAGGAGACACCATGATGAAACGCAAATTGCTGGCCCTGACCCTTTCCGCACTGCTGATTCCGGCGAGCGGAGCCGCACTGGCCCAAGCCAAGGAAAAGGCGCCGGCCAAGGCTGCCGCTCCGGCAAAAATGAACATTTCCGGCGACGTGGTCAAGATCGCCGTGCTGACCGACATGTCGGGCGTGTATTCCGACCTGGGCGGCAAGGGCTCGGTGATCGCGGCCGAGATGGCGATCGAGGATTTCAAGGCGCTGGCCAAGCCGAAGTTCAAGATCGAACTGGTTTCCGCCGACCACCAGAACAAGGCCGACATCGGCTCCAACAAGGTGCGCGAGTGGTTCGACACGCAGGGTGTGGACATGGTCACCGACGTGCTGAA
>DAIOGL010000001.1:20236-22639 GCA_036745235.1 Sulfuritalea sp. | reverse complement strand
CAGGCCTCCAAGGCCAAGGTGGTCGGTCTGGCAAATGCGGGCGGCGACACCATCAATTCGATCAAGGCCGCGAACGAATTCGGCCTGACCAAGAACCAGACCATCGTCGGCCTGCTGACGACCATCATCGACATCCACGCGCTCGGCCTGCCGACGACGCAGGGCATGATGTTCACCGAGGGCTACTACTGGAACCTCAACAACGAAACGCGCGAATGGAGCCGCAAGTTCTTCAGCAGGCACAAGAAGATGCCGTCGATGCTGCACGCCGGGACGTACTCCGCCGTCACCACCTATCTGAAGGCCGTGCAGGCGACCGGGACCGACGATACCGCGACGGTCATGAAGCAGATGCGTGCCACGCCGATCAACGACGTCTTCGCCAAGGGTGGGCGGATCCGCGAGGACGGCCGCATGGTGCACGACATGTACCTGGTCGAGGTCAAGAAGCCGTCGGAATCGAAGGAGCCGTGGGACTACTACAACATCAAGCAGGTGATTCCCGCCGAGCAGGCCTTCCAGCCGATGGCCCTGTCGCGTTGTCCCGCCGTCATGAAGAAGTAATTCGAGGCTGACAGCGAGGGAGTGATGTCCGCATGACGGAGATTTTCGGCGTACCCGTGCAGGCCCTGTTCGGCCAGCTCATGCTGGGGCTGGTGAACGGGTCCTTCTATGCCGTTTTGAGCCTCGGGCTCGCCGTGATCTTCGGCATGCTGAACATCATCAACTTCGCCCACGGCGCCCTTTACATGGCGGGCGCCATGCTGACCTGGATCGGCCTCGAGTATCTCGGCATCAGCTACTGGTGGATGCTGGTGCTGGCGCCGATCGGCGTCGGTCTGATCGGCATCGCCATCGAGCGTCTGATGCTGCAATGGCTCTACAAGCTCGATCATCTCTATGGCCTGCTGCTGACCTTCGGCCTGGCCCTGATGATCGAAGGACTGTTCCGCGACCTGTACGGCGTCGCGGGGCAGCCGTATTCGATTCCGGAAGAACTCTCGGGCGCCTTCAATCTCGGCTTCATGTTCCTCCCGAAATATCGTGCATGGGTCATCGTCGCGTCGCTGTCCGTCTGCCTGTTTACCTGGTTCATGATCGAGAAGACCAGGCTGGGTGCCTATCTGCGTGCCGCCACGGAAAACCCCAAGCTGACGCAGGCCTTCGGCATCAACGTGCCGCTGATGGTGATGCTGACCTACGGCTTCGGCGTCGGCCTGGCCGGATTCGCCGGCGTGCTGGCCGCTCCGGCAAGCCAGATCAGCCCGCTGATGGGGTCCAATCTGATCATCGTGGTGTTCGCCGTCGTGGTAATCGGCGGCATGGGGTCGATTCTCGGTTCGGTGGTCACGGGTCTCAGCCTCGGCATCATCGAGGGCATGACCAAGGTGTTCTGGCCCGAGGCCAGCGCGACCGTGGTGTTCATGATCATGGCGGTGGTGCTCATGATTCGCCCGGCGGGGCTGTTCGGGAGAGAGAAATGAGCCCCCGCGTCACGGTTGCCTACCTTGTCGGCCTCGCGCTGCTGCTCGTCGCGCCGATGTTCCTTTATCCGATACTGGTGATGAAGGTGCTGTGCTTCGCGCTGTTCGCCTGCGCCTTCAATCTGCTGCTGGGCTATACCGGTCTCCTGTCCTTCGGCCACGCGGTGTTTCTCGGCTCCGCAGCCTACGTCACGGGACACGCCCTGAAAGTGTGGGAACTGCCGACGCTGCTCGGCTTGCTGGCCGGCACCGGAGCGGCAACCCTGCTGGGCTGGGTGATCGGCAGCCTGGCGATCCGGCGTCAGGGAATCTACTTCGCGATGGTCACGCTCGCGCTGGCGCAGATGGTGTACTTCCTTTTCCTGCAGGCGCCCTTCACCGGCGGCGAGGACGGCTTGCAGGGCGTGCCGCGCGGTACCCTGTTCGGCCTCGATCTGGCCGAGGACATGAACCTCTATTACCTGGTGGTGGCGATCTTTGCCGGCTCCTTCTGGCTGATCCAGCGCACCATCCACTCGCCCTTCGGGCAGATTCTCAAGGCTATCCGCGAGAACGAACCGCGGGCGGTTTCGCTGGGCTACGACGTGGCGAAATACAAGCTGCTGGCCTTCGTGCTCTCGGCCGGGCTCGCCGGGCTGGCCGGTGCGACCAAGACGCTGGTGTTCAAGTTCGCCACGCTGACCGACGCCCACTGGCACACCTCGGGCGAGGTGGTGCTGATGACCCTGCTCGGTGGCATGGGAACGGTGTTCGGCCCCGTGGTGGGCTCGACGGTGATCGTCACCCTGCAGGATGAACTGGCCGACAAGGTCGGTTCGCTGGTCACGGTGATCATGGGCGCGATCTTCGTGATCTGTGTGCTGGCCTTCCGGCGCGGCATCGTAGGCGAATCGCTGGCGCTGTACCGGCGCATGATCGG
>DAIOGL010000001.1:6870-20136 GCA_036745235.1 Sulfuritalea sp. | reverse complement strand
AGCGACTGGCTCTGGCAATGGCGGGGCGCCTGGGCCTGGCTGGGCAACGGCGTTGCGCTCGCGGCAGTCATGAGCCTGTTTGTCTCGGGCCGCAGCTATGACATGGGCGAGTTTCTCGGGCTGAGGCAACTGAGCGGGCACGGCAACGATCAGCCCGAGAGCTTCACGGTTTCGACCCTGCATCGATTTGTTCGCCATCCCTGGTATTGCATCGGCCTGGTCCTGATCTGGACGCGCGACATGAACGGGCCGCTGCTGGTCTCGGCGCTGATGATCACCGCCTACTTCATCGCCGGTTCGAGGCTGGAGGAAGACAAGCTGCTTGCCGTATATGGAGAAACCTACCGCAGGTACATGGCGAAGGTGCCCGGCTTGATGCCGCTGCCCTGGAAGTATCTGACTGCCGGAGAGGCATCCGCCCTGATGCAGCGCGCCGAAACGCCCTGACACCGCAAGACTGCCGCTTTGCCGGTGGCGCCGCGGCCGCTTGGCTAATCCCTGCGCGCCAGTGCGATCAGCATCGCTATCGTCATCGACGTGAAGGCGATCAGCGACCATTCGGCGATCGACAGGCCGAGAAATCTCCACCCGGCCTCCGAGCAAATGCCGCTGGCTTCGAACATCAGCGGCCACTGGCTGCCGGCCCAATTCACCAATTGCTCCCACCATGGCTGGTCTGCCGTGCAACTGACGCCCTTGGCAAAGCGCTGCAGCCAGGTCTGATAAGCGGCAATCCATACGCCGGTCAACGTGGTTGCCGCCATGAGGAGCGCCGCCGCACGCCGCGGCAGCGTTGCCTTCGCCATCAGCCATGCCGCAACGGCCTCGCACGCCAGCAGCAGGTAGAGCATGCGCTGCAGGATGCACAGCGGACAGGCGGCGAGATTCATGGTTTGCGCCAGGAACACGCCCCCGACCACCAGGCCCAGCGCGGCGAGGCCGGTCGCGGCGAACAGGCCGCGCGGCGTAAATAGCAGGCGCAGCAGACCCATGGACTACTTGCCCGACCGTTCCCTGCGGGCCTTGGCGATGACGGCGTCGGTGAGCTTCAGCAGTTCTTCGAAATTGCCTGCCGCCTCGTTGTTGACCAGGAACTTGCCATCCACAGCCAGGGCCGGGACGCCGGAAATGCGCGCGGCGGTGGCTTCCTGATCGCCGCGCTGGACCTTGCTCTGCATCGAGAACGAGGCCAGCGCATCGCCGAACTTCTTGCCATCGATGCCCTTGCTGGTCGCCCACGTCACTGCGGCTTCGTCGGTCCTGAAGGCGACGCGCTGTTCATGGATGGCGATGAAAACCGCGCCATCGAATTTTGCCAGGTCGCCCGTGGCTTCCAGCGCGTAATAGATCCGGGCCAGGCGCGCCCACTCGGGGCGATTGAAGCTGACCGGAACGCGGCGGAAGCTTACGTCCTTCGGCAGCCTGGCCGCCCACTGGCCGACATAGGGATGAAAGTCGCTGCAATGCGGGCAGCCATACGAGAAGAATTCGATGACCTCGATCTTTCCCCTGGAGCTTGGCAGCGGCGGATTGATCAGATTGAACTCGCGGCCGGCTTGCGGTTCCGCGGCGAGGCTCGGGCCGGACATGGCAAACGAGGATACAAGGGCGGCAAACAGCAGGGCGATCAGTCGCTTCATGAATATCTCCAGTGAAAGTAGCTTCGAGTGGAATTGTATGACAGCGTTCCCCATACAATGGCCAAAGACCGGAAAATTGTGACGGAGCCGGGCATCCATGGATCGATTGACCGCAATGCAGACCTTTGTGCGCGTGGCCGAGGCCGGCAGCTTCACCGCCGTGGCGGACCAGATGAATGTCGCGCGCTCGGCCATTACGCGCCAGATAGCCGCGCTGGAAGCCCACCTCGGCGTCAAGCTGATCGCCCGCAGCACGCGCCGGCTTTCGCTCACCTCGGCCGGAGCGACCTATCTCGAGCAGTGCCGCGACATCCTCGACCGCATCGACGAGGCCGAAGGGGACCTGGCCGGCGAGCGGAAAACCCTGCGCGGCACGATACGCGCCAGCGTTCCCCTGACTTTCGGCCTGCTGCACCTGACGCCGCTGATCCTGGAGTTCTCCCGGGATTATCCCGAGATCCATGTCGACCTCGACTTCAACGACCGGCGCGTGAACCTGATCGAGGAGGGCATGGATTTCGCCTTGCGCATCACGGATCGGCTGCCGGACACTACGGTGGCGCGGCGCCTGACCAGCTGCCGCTCGGTAGTCGTGGCTTCCCCGGGCTACCTGCAGCACCATGGCGAGCCCCAGCACCCCGACGAGCTGGCGCAGCACCCCTGTCTCGCCTATTCGCTGACCTCCCGGTCGAGCTGGGCCTTCCTCATTGATGGGGTGTTGCATACGGTCGAAATCAGCGGACCGCTCACCGCCAACAACGGCACTGCCTTGCAGGAAGCTGCCATCCAGGGGATGGGGATTGCGTATCAGCCCACCTTCATAGCCGCCGAGGCAATCCGCCGCGGCCAACTGGTGCAGATTCTGAAAGACTTTCCGGCCCCGGTGCTGGAAATGTGCGCCGTGTTTCCCGGCAACCGCTTCGTGCCGCAGCGCGTGCGCGCCTTTGTCGATTTTCTTGCAACACGCCTCGGCCCCGAACCCTATTGGGATCAGGGGCTTGATCTGGAGTAAAGCCATCATGGAACTGCCGAAAAACCTCTTCAAGCAAAGGCTGCGCGACGGGCAGTGGCAGGTCGGCCTCTTCGCCGGCCTGGCCGGTCCCGCCAGCATGGAAATCCTCGCCGGCACCGGCTTCGACTGGCTGGTGATCGACGCCGAGCACACGCCGAACAATCCCGCCACCGTCATGGCGCAACTGCAGGCGGCGGCGCCCTATCCGGTGCAGATGCTGGTGCGGCCGACGAGCCACGACGCGACGCTGATCAAGCAGTATCTCGACGCCGGCGCGCAGACCCTGCTGGTGCCGCTGGTCGACGATGCGGCCCAGGCGCGGGAACTGGTGCGCGCCGTGCGCTATCCGCCCGAAGGCATCCGCGGCGTGGCCGCGTCGCTGTCGCGCGCCGCGCGCTGGACCGGCATCAAGGATTACGTCAGGCACGCCAACCAGGAAATCTGCCTGGTGGTCCAGGTCGAAACCCGGGCAGGACTGGAAAACCTCGGCGCCATCCTCGCCGTGGAAGGGGTGGATGGCGTCTTCATCGGCCCGGCCGATCTCGCGGCGTCGCTTGGCCACCTTGGCGATGCCGGGCATCCCGAAGTCAGGGCGGCAATCGACGATACGCTCCCGCGCATCACGGCTGCGGGCAAGGCGGCCGGCATATTCGTCACCGAGCCGGAACTGGCCCGACACTACCGCAGCCTCGGCGCGAGCTTCGTCGCC
Source organism: Sulfuritalea sp. (assembly GCA_036745235.1). Lineage (GTDB taxonomy): Bacteria > Pseudomonadota > Gammaproteobacteria > Burkholderiales > Rhodocyclaceae > Sulfuritalea. Next base: position 16,775 of record DAIOGL010000001.1, on the reverse strand, counting down.
GTCGGCGGCGACACCACGGTGCTGCGCAATGCGGCGGTGAAGCTCGCCGCATCCTTCCGCGACGCCAGGCCGGAATCCGGCGCGGCTTCCTGATTCCGCGGGCGCCGGCAAGGCCCGCAAAGAGTCGGCGCTGGCGGCACGGCGATTGCGGGCCGTGAAACAGCCCCCGCTTTGCGGCGCAATGCGGCTAAACTTTTATCTTTGATATCGAAAGCTTCCCATGAAGAACCCCGAACTCCTGCGCAATACCTGCCTGATCAATGGCGAATGGCTGCCTGCCACCGGTGCCAGCCTCGAAGTCCGCAACCCGGCCAATGGCGATCTGGTCGGCTCGGTGCCGGGATTCGGCGCCGCCGAGACGCGCCGCGCGATCGATGCGGCGCAGGCTGCCTTCCATCCCTGGCGGGCGAAGACGGCGGCGGAGCGGGCGAAGATTCTCAAGCGCTGGTTCGAGCTGATGATGGCGAACCAGGAAGACCTGGCGCAGCTGATGACGCTGGAGCAGGGCAAGCCGCTGGCGGAAGCGAGGGGCGAGATCGCCTACGCGGCCTCCTTCATCGAGTGGTTCGCCGAGGAGGCGCGCCGCGTGTATGGCGAGGTGATTCCCTCGCCGACGGCCGACCGTCGCCTGATCGTGCTGAAGCAGCCGGTCGGCGTTTGCGCCGCGATCACGCCGTGGAATTTCCCGGCGGCGATGATCACGCGCAAGGTCGCTCCGGCGCTGGCTGCCGGCTGCACCATGGTGGTCAAGCCCGCCGAGCAGACGCCGCTGTCGGCCCTGGCGCTGGCCTGGCTGGGGCAGCAGGCCGGCATCCCGCCCGGCGTGCTCAACATCGTGACCGGCGAACCGGTGGCCATCGGCGGCGAACTCACCTCGAATCCGAAAGTGCTGAAGCTGTCCTTCACCGGTTCCACGGAAGTCGGTCGCCTGCTCATGGCCCAGTGCGCGCCGACCATCAAGAAGATGTCGCTGGAGCTCGGTGGCAACGCGCCCTTCATCGTCTTCGACGACGCCGACCTGGATGCCGCCGTGGCCGGCGCGATGCTGTCGAAATATCGCAATGCCGGACAGACCTGCGTCTGCGCCAACCGCTTCCTGGTGCAGGAAGGCGTTCAGGAGGCCTTTGCCCGGAAGCTGGCCGCCGCGGTGGCCGGACTCAAGGTCGGCAGCGGCCTGGAGGAAGGCGTGACGCAGGGCCCGCTGATCGACGGCGCGGGGCTGGCCAAGGTCGAGGAGCTGCTCGCCGACGCCGTGGCGAAGGGCGCGAAGGTGATCTGCGGCGGCAAGCGCCACGCGCGCGGCGGCACTTTTTTCGAGCCCACCGTGCTGTCCGGCGCGACGCCGGCGATGCGTCTCGCGCGCGAGGAAATCTTCGGCCCCGTGGCGCCGATTTTCAGCTTCAAGGACGAGGCGGAAGCCGTGCGCATGGCCAACGACACCGAGTTCGGCCTTGCCGCCTATTTCTACAGCCGCGACATCGCGCGCGCCTGGCGCGTCGGCGAGGCGCTGGACTACGGCATGGTCGGCATCAACTCGGGAATGATCTCGAACGAGGTCGCGCCCTTCGGCGGCGTCAAGCAATCGGGCCTGGGGCGCGAAGGTTCGAAGCACGGCATCGAGGAATACCTGGAGATCAAGTACCTGGCCATGGCCGGCTTGTGACCACGCATTGACCGGGCGGTGACCGCATCTTGAACCTGCCGGCTGCGATGCGGGCGCTGGGTCATCGCCCGTTCCGGATGTACTTTTTCGGTCAGGGCGTGTCCATCCTCGGTTCGTGGATCCAGCAGGTGGCCTTGGCCTGGCTGGTCTATCGCCTGACCGGATCGGCCGCGCTGCTGGGGCTCGCATCTTTCGCCGCGCTGGCGCCGATCCTCGTCGTGGGGCCGCTGGCCGGCGCATGGATCGACCGCCACGACCGGCGCCGGCTGCTGATGCGGGTCGAGGTGTTGCTCTTCGTTCAGGCGAGCGTGCTCGCGGCGCTGACCTGGTTCGGGCTGATCGGGCCGACGCTGATCATCCTCATGTCGCTTTCGCTGGGTGTGCTCAACGCCTTCGAGACGCCGCTGCGCCAGTCGCTGATTCCGGCCATGGTCGGCGGTCGCGAGGACCTGCCGAATGCGCTGGCGCTGAACGCGATGCTGTTCAACCTCGGCCGCTTCGTCGGCCCGCCTGTCGCCGGGCTGATGCTGGGCTTCGTGTCCGAAGCGGCCTGCTTCCTGCTCAATGCGTTTTCCTATCTCGCGCTGCTGTGGGGCGTGGCCGCCATGCGCATGGCGGCGAACGCCAGGTCGAGCGGCAGCGTCGGCCATGTGTTCAAGGAGGGCGTGCGTTATGCCATCGACACCTGGCCGATACGTACGCTGCTGATCGTGCTGGCCTTGCTCAATTTCACCGCATCGGCCTACGCCGTGCTGCTGCCGGTATTCGCCAAGGAAGTGTTTCATGGCGATGCACGTACCCTCGGCCTGCTGTGGGGTGCCGCCGGGTGCGGCGCCTTCGTCGCGACGCTGATGCTGGCGACGCGGACGTCGGTGCGCGGCAGCCTGAATGCGGCGATTTCCTGCGTGGTGCTGTCGGCGCTCGCGCTGGTCGTGTTTCCGCTCACGGCGCAGCTCGCGATCGCCTTGCCGGCACTGGCGGTACTGGGCTTCGGCATTTCGGGCGCCAACGTCGGCATCAACACGGTGATGCAGACCATCGCCCCCGATCGTCTGCGCGGCCGGGTGGTGTCGTTCTTCTCCAGCATCCGCTTCGGCCTCGATGCCGTCGGCGGCCTGATTGCCGGCAGCATCGCCGCACTGGCCGGCGCTCCCGCCACCTTGCTCGGCGAATCTGCGATACTGCTCGCCCTTTGCGTCTGGCTGCTGCTGCGTGCCGGACGCCTGCGCCAATCGGTGACACATTAAATGATCTCTGCAGACGTCCTGCTCGCCTTCCTTGCCGCCTCCGCGCTGGTCACCATCGCGCCGGGCCCGGACAACCTGATGGTGCTGTCGGTCGGCATCAGCCGCGGTCGCGCCGCCGGCATCGGCTTCGGGCTCGGCTGCGCGCTCGGCTGCTTCACGCATACCTTGTGGGCGACGCTGGGCATCGGGGCCGTAGTGCTGGCCTCCGAGGCCACCTTCACCACGCTCAAGATGGCCGGCGCTGCCTATCTGGTCTATATCGGCCTGATGGCCTGGCGTTATGCGGGAAAGATGGCGCTGGTGCAGATCGATGCCGGCGCCGCGGAACCGATCGGCGTGCACCTGCGGCGCGGCTTCATCGCCAATGTCATCAATCCGAAAGTGGCTTTGTTCTTCATCGCCTTCCTGCCGCAGTTCGTCGATCAGACGCGCGGGGCGGTGTGGCCGCAGATGCTGCTGCTCGGCGCCCTGTTCGCGGCGCAGACGGTGCTTATTTTCGGCAGCCTGGGCTGGTTCGCCGGCAGCATCGGCGCGCGCCTGCAGCGGCAGCCGAGGCTTGCGGTCTGGCTCGACCGCTGTGCCGCGGCAATTTTCATCGGCCTGGCCCTGCATCTGGCAACTGCACGCTGACAGTCGCCGTATCGCCAGCGCCGACCCTTGTAAATGGAGCGCGATCGACTATTGTCGAATTGCGCGCCTGCAGCGGTTGAGCACGGCCGCGCCCCCGGTGAAGCGGATAGCGAAAGCCGACATGACCTCAAGGCGTACGGGGTGATTCTGGAGTAGCAAATGGCACTGATCAAAACAAGGTTTTGGATCATGGCGACGGTATGAATATGTCATTCTGATGTATTATTTGCTCTCGCTGTTGCTTGTAGGTATAAGTAGCCATGGCCGCTGCAACGATTCTCGTCGTCGATGACGAACCGACGAATCTGTTCCTCCTGACCAGTCTGTTGCGGCCTCATTACCTGGTGCGCGCGGCCAACTCGGGAGAAAGCGCCCTGCGCGCGGCGGCGAGTGAACCCAAGCCGGATCTGGTGCTGCTGGACGTGATGATGCCCGCGATGGATGGCTATGCAGTGCTGGCGCGCCTGCGAGAGAACCCCGCGACGCGCGACATCCCGGTTGTTTTCCTTACCGCGCTATCCGAGACGGAAGACGAGGAGCGCGGCCTGCAACTCGGCGCTGCGGATTACATCACCAAGCCGATCAAACCCGCCGTGGTGCAGGCCCGGGTGCGCACGCAGCTCGAAGCAAAACAGGCGCGCGACTGGCTGAAGGATCAGAACGCCACCCTCGAAGCCGAGGTTGTCCGGCGCATGACCGAGAACGATCTTACCCAGCGCGTCAGTATCCGGGCCTTGGCCCATCTCGCCGAAACGCGCGATCCTGAAACCGGCGGCCACATTTTGCGCACCCAGGGCTATGTGCAGCAACTCGCCATCGGCTTGCGGCGGCATCCGCGCTTTGCCGCCACGATGAGCGAGCGCTACATCGATCTCCTGGCCCGGTCGGCGCCGCTGCACGACATCGGCAAGGTCGGCATTCCCGATCACATCCTGCTCAAGCCCGGCAAGCTCACGGCCGCTGAATGGGTCATCATGAAGACCCACTCCAGGCAGGGCAGCGATGCCATCGAGCAGGCCGAGCGCGACATCGAAATGCCTCTGGAATTTCTTTCGGTGGCCAAGGAGATTGCCCGCTGGCACCACGAGAAATGGGATGGCAGCGGCTATCCGGATGCACTGGCGGGCGACGCCATTCCCGTTGCCGCGCGCCTGATGGCCCTGGCCGACGTATTCGATGCGGTGATCTCGGTGCGCGTCTACAAACCGGCGATGTCATATGCCGAGGCCCGCGAGATCATCGCTGCGGGGCGCGGCAAGCACTTCGATCCCGACGTGACCGATGCCTTTCTCGCCGGCTTCGACGATTTCGTCGCCATCGCCGAGCGCTATCGCGACGGCGGTTGAAGCGCGACATCCGGAAACCTGACGAAAGCCCGCCCATGGACCCTGTGCCAGCCAAGTCGTCAACGGCAGCCAACGGAATACAGGCAACTGGAGCCGTCGCGATGCGGCTGGTGCTTGCCTATGCGCTGTTCGCCGGCCTCTGGATACTGCTCTCCGACAAAGTGCTTGGCTGGCTATTCAGCGATCCGGCTCAGCTTATCCTGGCCAGCACCATGAAGGGTTGGCTGTTTGTCGGCGTGACATCCCTGCTGCTCTTTGGGTTCATACGGCGTCGGTTGGACCAGGCCCTGGCCGTGTCGCTGCGCGAGGTTGAAGCGCAGACGGGAAAGGCGCGTGCGTTGCAGCTGCTCGATGCCATTGCCGAGAGTTCCACCGATGCGATTTTCGCCAAGGACGTCGATGACCGCTTTCTCGTCTTCAACGGGGCGGCGGCGCGCGTCACGGGCAAGCGTCCCGAGGAAGTTCTCGGCCGCGACGAAATGGCAGTATTCCCCGCCGAGTTGGCCACACAGCTTATTGCCGACAATCGACGGGTCATGGCGGAAAATCGCGTCATCAGCTTCGAGGAGACTCTTGTCACGCCGGAAGGGCAGCGTACCCACCTGACCACCAAGGGGCCGATGCACGACGCTGCCGGCAACGTCATCGGCATGTTCGGCATCTCCCGCGATATCACCGCGCGTAAGCAGGCCGAAATGGTTTTGCGCCAGAGCATCGGGGAACTGGAGCGCTTCAACCGCGTCGCGGTCGGACGTGAGCTGGAGATGATCGGGCTCAAGCAGCAGGTGAATGCCTTGTCGCGGCAGCTCGGACAGGAGCCGCCGTATGCCCTCGACTTCGCAGAGCCGCCGGAGCCCGGGACGAAGGAGTGATGAACGTGCAGGATATCCCCCTGACCTCGCTGGTGTTCAATGCTGTGCTGCTGCTGGTAGTCGTTCTGGTCCTGGATCTGGCAACAACCCAGCGCCAGGCCGAACTGCTGCAGCGACGGGATTTGCTGGCGGGCTTCATCCTTGGGGGTATTGGCATCGGCATCATGATGTCGCCCTTGACCCTGCTGCCCGGCGTGGTGTTCGATGTGCGCTCGGTACTGCTCGCCATTTCCGGTCTGTATTTTGGCGTCATTCCGACGGCTGTCGCCATGGCGATGACCGCAGCGTATCGGCTGGCCCTCGGTGGCGTGGCGGCATGGACCGGGGTTGCAGTGATCCTGGCCTCGGGCCTAATTGGCATCGCCTGGCGACGGTGGCGCCGGCCATCGCGAGACCGCATTGGCTGGCGCGAACTCTATGCGCTCGGCCTGGTGGTGCATCTGGTGATGTTGGCCCTGATGCTGACCTTGCCCTGGGGGATCGCGCGGAACGTGCTGGCCACCATCGCGCTGCCCGTCCTGTTCCTGCATCCGTTGCTGACAGTTGTGCTGGGTGTTCTGCTTTCCCGCCGATGCGCACACCAGGCCAGCGAGCGCGCGCTGCAGGAGAGCGAAGTGCGATATCACAGTCTGTTCGACAACAGCCACGCCGTCATGCTGGTCATCGACCCCGACAGCGGCGCCATTGTTGCCGCGAATCCCGCAGCGTCGGAATTCTACGGCTGGACGCAGGACCAACTGGCGGACATGAACATCGCCCAGATCAATACGTTACCGCTGTCAGCGATTCGCGCGGAAATGCGCCAGGCGACAACGCGGCAGCGCAAGAGCTTTGAGTTCCGCCATCGCACGGCGGACGGTTCGATCCGTGATGTTGAAGTCTTCAGCGGGCCGATTCGCGTCGATGACAGGCAACTGCTGTATTCCATTGTTCATGACATCAGGGAACGGAAGCTGGCTGAAGCCGATCTCGCCGAGAGCGAAGCGAGGCGCGCCAGCGAACAGGCCGCCGCCCTCGAAGCCCAGCGCGAGGCCAGGCTGGCGGCGCTGAACCTGATGGAAGACGCCGTCGCCGCCCGGAGCCGGGTCGAGGCGGCCCTGGCGGAACTCGAGGATTCTCGCCAGAATCTGTATCTGCTGCTTAATTCGATGGCGGAAGGAGCCTACGGAACGGACACCAAGGGCAACTGCAGCTTCGTCAATCGGGCGTTTCTGGAAATGCTGGGTTACGCGAACGCTGACGAAGTGCTCGGCAAACATATCCACGAACTCATTCATCACTCTCGTCCCGACGGCAGCCCCTACCTGTCGAGCGAATGCAGAATGTACCGCGCTTTTGTCGACCGGCAATCCATGCATATCGACGATGAAGTGTTCTGGCGCAAGGATGGAACCGGAGTTGCTGTGGAGTATTGGTCGAGTCCCATGCTGAGCCACGGCGAGGTTACGGGTGCAATCTGCACCTTCATTGACATCACCGAGCGGAGAAAAAGCGAAGCCAGCCTGTTGCTGACGTCCCGTCGAGCCGAGGTGTTGCTGGCGCTGCCCGGCGCAGCCGAGGAGATGGATGAGCGCGCATTCATCCAGTACGGGCAGGAACAGGTCGAGCAACTCAGCGACAGCGATATTGCCTTCATCCATTTCGTCAGCGAGGACCAGAAGACACTCCAACTCGTGGCGTTGACTTGCCCTGCGCCGGATCTGGCGTGCCGGGACGGTATTGACGGCAACTGCCCGATCAGCCAAGCGGGCATATGGGCCGATGCGCTGCGTCAGAGGGCACCGGTGGTTTTCAACGAATGGGACGCTGCAGCGAAACCGGGCCTGCCTGCGGGCTGTCCCAGTCTGCAACGCCTGATCAGCGTGCCGGTGATCGAAGGCGGGCTGGTGCGCATGATCGCGTCAGTGGGCAACAAGCGCGAGCCCTACGTGGACCTCGATATGGAGACGGTTCGGCTGCTCGCCAACGAGATTTGGCGTTTCGTGCGCCAGCGTCGGGTGGATGGCGCACTGCGTGAGAGCGAACAGAGGTTTCGCGGGTTCATCGAGAACGCGAGTGACATAGTGTTCGGGTTGACAGCCGACGGTATCGTTACCTACCTGTCGCCAAACTGGCTGGACTTCATGGGTATTCCCCCGGCAGAAGCCGTCGGAAAGTCCTTCGCGAGCTTCGTTCATCCCGACGATGTCGCCATGTGCACGCGGATTCTCGAAGAGGCTACAACGACAGAGGGTGGAGCCAGCCTGGACTATCGGGTCAAGCGCCGGGACGGGTCGGTTCGCTGGCATTCGGTACGGGGTGTGGCGCTGCGCAACCGAGTTGGCAAGGTGACCGGCTATCAGGGCATTGCGCGAGACACCACCGAGCGCAAGGCTACCGAGGAACAACTGCGCAAGTTGTCACTAGCCGTGGAGCAAAGCCCGGAGAGCATCGTGATCACCAATCTCGACGCCGAGATCGAGTACGTCAATGAAGCTTTCGTCGGGGCGACGGGATACACCCGCGAGGAGGTTATCGGCCGGAATCCGCGCATGCTGCACTCGGGGAATACGCCCAGGGAGACACACGTCGCGATGTGGGAGGCGCTGCGCCAGGGCAGGCCATGGAAGGGCGAGTTCTACAACATGCGCAAGGACGGCAGCGAATACATCGAGACCGCCATCATCACGCCGCTGCGCCAGCCCGACGGATCGGTCAGTCACTACGTGGCGGTGAAGGAAGACATCACCGAGAAGAAGCGTCTTGGCATGGAACTGGATGCTCATCGGCATCATCTGGAAGAGTTGGTCGAGCAGCGTACGGCGGAACTTATTGCGGCACGACAGCAGGCGGAGGCCGCCAATCTGGCCAAGAGCAGCTTCCTGGCCAACATGAGCCACGAGATCCGAACTCCGCTGAACGCCATCATCGGCCTCACCCATTTGCTGCGGCGCACCGGGGCGACGCCGGAACAGGCCGCGCGCCTGGACAAGATCGACGGCGCCGGGCAGCACCTGCTGTCGATCATCAACGACATTCTCGACCTGTCCAAGATCGAGGCGGGCCGGCTGCATCTGGAGAGCGCCGACTTCCACCTCTCCGCGGTTCTCGACAATGTCGTCTCGATCATCAGCCAGTCGGCGCGAGACAAGGGACTCCAGATCGAAGTTGACCGCAATTCCGTTCCCGTGTGGCTGAAGGGCGACGCGACGCGACTGCGCCAGGCGCTGCTCAACTACGCCGGCAATGCCGTCAAATTCACCGAGAAGGGTTCCATCGCCCTGCGTGCGAAGCTTCTGGAAGACAGCGGTGGTGAATTGCTGGTGCGCTTCGAGGTTGCGGACAGCGGCGTTGGCATCGCGCCCGAGCAGATGACCCGGCTGTTCCAGCCTTTCGAACAGGCCGACGCCTCGATCACGCGCAAGTACGGCGGCACCGGGCTTGGCTTGGCCATCACGCGGCGGCTGGCGCAGTTGATGGGCGGAGAAGTCGGCGCTGACAGCACGCCGGGGGCGGGCAGCCGCTTCTGGTTTACGGCTCGCCTGCAACGCGGCAGCGGCATCATGCCCGCCGCGCAGACTGTGGACGCAGAGAACGCCGAATCGCAATTGCGGCGCTACCACAGAGGCGCGCGACTGCTGCTGGCAGAAGACAACCCCATCAACCGCGAAGTGGCACTGGAACTGCTGCATGGTGCGGGCCTCGCGGTGGACACGGCGACCGATGGTCGGGAGGCGGTGGAGAAGGCTCGCGCCAGGGCCTATGACCTGATCCTGATGGACATGCAGATGCCCAACATGGACGGCGTCGAAGCCACCCGTGCCATTCGCGCCCTTCCGGGATGGGAGACAAGACCGATCCTGGCGTTGACGGCCAACGTCTTTGGTGAAGACCGTCTGGCGTGTGAAGAGGCGGGCATGAACGACTTCATCACCAAGCCGGTGGAGCCCGGAGCGCTATACCGGACTTTGCTCCTGTGGTTGTCGGCCGCGACGGCAGGTAGAGTGGATGCGCCGCCGGCCGACGCCGCGCGCTTTGCGGTCGCTGCGCCCGCAGCCATAGTGAACGGCGGAAAAAGGCTGCCGCAGCAACTGGCCGATTTCAACGGACTCGACGTGACGCGAGGACTTGCAATCCTGCGCGGCGACGCGGCCGCCTATCTGGCGCT
>DAIOGL010000001.1:0-6770 GCA_036745235.1 Sulfuritalea sp. | reverse complement strand
TTCGCCGCGGGCTTCCAGCCCTTCTTGCGGTGTTCGGCAACCACGTTGGTGAAGATGCCGCCGCGCACATAGAAGCGCGCGGTCAGGCGCATGAAGCGCGGCCGCGTGGCCTTGACCAGGTCGTCGAGGATGCGGTTGGTGACGTCCTCGTGGAAATGCCCTTCGTCGCGAAAGCTCCAGATGTAGAGCTTGAGGCTCTTGAGCTCGACGCAGACCTTGTCGGCGATGTAATCGAGCGTCAGCACGGCGAAATCCGGCTGCCCTGTCTTCGGACAGAGACAGGTGAATTCGGGGATTTCCATGTGGATCTGGTAGTCCCGGTGCGGCGCCGGATTGGGGAAGGTTTCCAGCGCCTTGGCGCGGGTCGGAACGGCGGGTTTCGGCATGCTGTGGGGCTGCGGGTAAAGGGTCGGGACAGATTATAATGGCCCGGCTCCAGAGCTGTACCTTTGTCATCATCTTTCCGGTTCATCCCAAGTGCGTCTAAACAAGCTGAAACTTTCGGGCTTCAAGTCTTTTGTTGAGCCCACTACCGTGCTGTTTCCCGGCCAGCTGGCAGGGGTGGTCGGCCCCAACGGCTGCGGCAAGTCGAACATCATCGACGCCGTGCGCTGGGTGCTGGGCGAATCGAAAGCCTCCGAACTGCGGGGCGAGTCGATCCAGGACGTGATCTTCAAGGGCTCGGGCAACCGCAAGGAAGTCAGCCGCGCCAGCGTCGAGCTGTTCTTCGACAACGCCGAGGGACGCGCCGCCGGCCAGTGGAGCCAGTACACCGAAATCACGGTCAAGCGCCTGCTCGACCGCGAAGGCAATTCGAGCTACTACATCAACAACCTTCACGTGCGCCGCCGCGACGTGATCGACCTCTTCCTCGGCACCGGCCTCGGTCCGCGCGCCTACGCCATCATCGGCCAGGGCATGATCTCGCGCATCGTCGAGGCCAAACCCGAGGAGCTGCGCTTCTTCCTCGAAGAAGCGGCCGGCGTCACCAAGTACAAGGAACGCCGCAAGGAAACCGAGCATCGCCTCGAGGACGCGCGCGAGAACATCGCCCGCGTCGATGACATCCGCAACGAGCTGGAAGTTCAGGTCAACCACCTGCAGGGGCAGGCGACGGTCGCGCAGCAGTATCGCGACCTGCACCAGCAGATGTCGCACAAGCAGACCCTGCTCTGGCTGAAGAAGCGCAACGACGCGAAGCACGACGCCCAGCGCCTGGCGCGCCAGGTCGAGGAAGCCGTCAATCGCGTCGAGGGCGAGACCGCACAGTTGCGCGAGATCGAAGCGCGCGTCGAGCATGCGCGCGAGAGCCATTTTTCCGCATCCGATGCCCTGCACGCGGCGCAGGCGGAGATGTTCGCGGCCAACACCGAAGTCAGCCGCCTCGAATCGGAAATAGGCCATTTGCGCGATTCGCGCGCGCGCCTCGAGGCGCGCCTCGGCCAATTGGACGCCGAGCAGGCCCACTGGCAGGCGCAGCAAAGCCAGCTGGCGGAGGACGAAGCGCGCTGGAACCTGCTGCTGGAGAATTCGCGCACCCGGTCCGCCACCGCCACGGCCCGCCATGAGGAAGCCGCGGCGCGGCTGCCCGAGGCCGAAGACGCCGTACAGGCGGCCGGCAGCGAGGTGACCGAGGCGCGCCGCGCGTTGAGCGAGGCCGAGCAGGCATTGCGTCTGGCCGAGGCCGACAAGGGCCACGCCCAGCGCGCACTGGAAAACCTGGCGCAGCGTCGCAGCCGCCTGGAGCAGGACCGGCAGGCGCTCGGCGCTCCCGATCCGGCATTGCTCGCCGCGTCACAGGAAAACGAGCAGCGCGCGGAAGATGCGCTGGCTCAGGCCCAGGAGCGCCTCGCTGCGCTGCAAGCCGTGGTGCCGGGAGCCGAGGCGCAGTTGCGCGCGGCGCGCGAAGCCCTGCAGGCCGCCCACCGCAGCCTGACCGAGACCCGTGCCCGCCACGATGCGCTGGCGCATCTGCAGGCGAGGGTGGCGCAAAGCGGCGAGATCGGCGACTGGCTCAAGGCGCGCCATCTGGCCGATGCCAAGCCCCTGTGGCAGTCGATCCAGGTCGAGGCCGGCTGGGAAACGGCGGTCGAAGCCATGCTGCGCGAACGCTTCTCTGCGCTGACGGCCGATGCCGACACCGTGCGTGCGGCACTTGCATCACCACCCCCCGCGATTCTTGCGCTGGCGCTGGCGCGCGAACCCGGCGCCGCTGCGCCGGCGGCGGCCGACAGCCTGCGCAGCAAGGTGCGCTGCGACGATCCGCGCTGGTCGGGCGTGCTCGACGAATGGCTGGCCGGCGTTTCGGTCGCCGACGATCTCGCCGTCGAATTGCCGCTGGCCGCAGGCCAGCGCGTCTCGCGTGCCGGCCATCTGCTGACGCCCGCCGGCCTTACGCTGTATGTACCGGATGCGAAGACCCACGGCGTCATCGAGCGCCAGCGGGAGATCGACGAGCTGGCCGGCCTGCTGGCGACACGCGCCGCGGCCGAGGATGCGGCACGCGACACACAGCGCGTTGCAGAGCAGCACCTCGCCGACAGCCAGGGCCAGCTCAGCGCCGGACGGCGCACCATGCAGGAGGCGCAGCAGGCCTTCCACGCGGCGCAGGTCGAGGCGCTCAAGCTTGCCCAGGCGCAGGCCCGCTTCGAGGAACGCTCGGCCCAGATCGATCGCGATCTTGCCGAACTGCAGCGCCAGGACGAAACCGAGCAGGCCCGTCGCGAGCGCGCCGAGACCGAGGGCGAATTGCAGCGCGAGCGCCTTGGCGAGGTGCGTGAGCGCCTCGAGCAGGCGCTGGAAATCCATCGCCTGAAGGATGCGGCCCTGCGCGAAGCCAGGGCGCTCGAAATCCAGCTCGGGCGCGAAGCCCAGGAGGCAGGATTTTCCGAGCGCGAGTGCCTGTCGAAGCTGGAAGACAACGCTCGTGCCGCGGCGACGGCGGCCAGCCAGTTGCAGCGCATCGAGGGCGAGACCCGCGCCGCGCGCACCGAAGTGGCCGGCATCAGCGATACGGTGTTGCAGGAACAGTTGCACGCCGCGCTGGATGCGAAGCAGGGCAAGGAGTCGGCGCTGGCGGAACGGCGCAACGTGCTCGAAACGGCGGCCGGCGAACTGCGCAGCCTCGACGAACAGCGCATGAAACTGGAGCAGGGCATCGTTCCCTTGCGCGACAGGATCAACGACCTCCGGCTCAAGGCGCAGGCTGCCCAGCTCAACGAAGAGCAGTTCCGCGAACGGCTGGCCGAGGTGCATGTGCTGAGCGAGGAGGACGAAGCGCCTTTCGCCGAAGAACTCGCGGCGGGCGGCGCCGAGCGGCTCAAGGACAACGTCCTGCAGGGTGACATTGCACGGCTCACGGCCGAGATCGAGACGCTCGGCCCGGTCAATCTCGCTGCGCTGGAAGAGCTGGCCACGGCCTCCGAGCGCAAGGGCTTTCTCGACGCGCAATCGACCGACCTGGCCGAGGCCATCGGCACGCTGGAGGACGCCATCCGGCGCATCGATCGCGAAACGCGCGAGCAGCTGCAGGAGACCTACAACACGGTCAACACGCATTTCGGCACGCTGTTTCCGCAGCTGTTCGGCGGCGGTGAAGCGCGCCTGATCCTGACCGGCGACGAGATTCTCGATGCCGGGATCCAGATCATGGCCCAGCCGCCGGGCAAGAAGAACACCACGATCCACCTGCTCTCCGGCGGCGAAAAGGCGCTGACCGCGATTGCGCTGGTGTTCGCCCTGTTCCAGTTGAATCCGGCGCCGTTCTGCATGCTCGACGAAGTGGATGCGCCGCTCGACGATTCCAACACCGTGCGTTTCTGCGACATGGTCAAGCGCATGTCGGCACAAACCCAGTTCATCTTCATTTCGCACAACAAGATCGCCATGGAAATGGCCCAGCAACTGATCGGAGTGACCATGCAGGAACAGGGCGTGTCGCGCGTGGTGGAAGTCGATATCGAGGAGGCACTGCGCCTCGCCGACGATCAGAAGGCGGCCTGACCATGGCGATCAGCGAACTGCAAATCGCCTTGATCGGCGCCGGCGCGGCGGGGGTGGCCCTGGTCTGGGGCTATAACGTCTGGCAGGACCGCCAGCACCGCAAGACCGCCGACAGGATCTTCAAGGGCGGGCAGGGCGATGCGCTGCTGGCCGGAGAAGAGGCCGGCGCGGCGCCGGCTGCGGCTTCCCTTGCCGAACCGGGAGAACGGCAGGAGCCGCACTTCGGTGAGACCGCGGATGCCGAGGCCCCCGACCTGGCGGACGCACTGGAGCCGGCCGCCCCGGCGCACGAGGACGACGTGCCGCCGCTCCCCGAGGAATGCGCCGACCCCGTGGCGGATTGCGTGCTGCGCCTGACCGCGGCCGAGCCGCTGCCGGCTCCGGCGGTTCAGGCCATGCAGACCGCCTGGGCGGCGGAACTGAGCAAACCCCTGCATTGGCTGGCCAGGGATGAAGCGGAGAATGTCTGGCGGCGGGTAGACGCCCAGGACACCGGGCGCTACCGCGAATGGGCGGCTGCGCTGCAGCTGGTCGATCGACGCGGTCCGGTGTCGGACGGGGAACTGGCACGCTTCTTCGACGGTGTGCAGCATGTCGCCCGGCAGACGGCGGCGACCGTGGAACTGCCCACGCGCGGCGAAATCGTGATGCGCGCCGCGTCGCTCGATGAATTCTGTGCCGCGGTGGACATCCAGTTCGTGCTGCATGTCGTCGAAGCCACCGGCGGGGTATTCGCCGGCACCAAGCTGCGCGGCGTGGCCGAGGCGGCCGGCCTGGCACTGGAAGGTGATGGCGTGTTCCGCGCCCGCGACGAAGCCGGCCGTGAATTGTTCACGGTGGCCAACCTCGGCGCCGAGCGCCTCGAGGCCGAGTCGATCAAGTCGCTGGCTACCCATGGCCTGACCCTGAGCATGGATGTGCCGCGCGTGAGCGACGGGGCGGCGGCCTTCGACCGCATGCTGGCCATCGCGCGGCAACTCGCGGCGGCGCTGGGCGGGGTGCTGGTCGATGCGCAGCGCGCTCCGCTGTCCGACGCCATGATCGACGCGATTCGCGCCAAGACGGCCGAACTGCAGCAGCGGATGCGCGACGGCGGCATCGCCCCCGGGAGTACTCGGGCGTTGCGGCTGTTTTCCTGATGCACCAGCAGCAGGCAGCGGCGAGGGCCGAAAGCCTGCGCCGCGAAATCGAGGGACACAACCACGCCTACTATGTGCTCGATGCGCCGACGATTCCGGACGCCGAGTACGACAAGCTGTTCCGCGAGCTGCAGGCGCTGGAGGCCGCACATCCGCAACTGATCAGCCCCGATTCGCCGACGCAGCGCGTCGGCGGCAGGCCGCTGCCCGAATTCTCGCCGGTGCGCCATGCCGTGCCGATGCTGTCGATCCGTACCGAAACCGACACCGAGCCGTCGGGCGCGCGCGCCTTCGATGCCAGGGTGCGGCGCGAGTTGGCGCTGAACGAAGCCGACGCTGCCGTCGAATACGCGGCCGAACTCAAGTTCGACGGCCTTGCCATCAACCTGCGCTATGAACACGGCGTGCTGGTGCAGGCCGCCACGCGCGGCGACGGCGAGACAGGGGAGGACGTGACGCAGAACATTCGCACCGTGCATCGCATTCCCTTGCGCCTGCATGACTGTGCGCCGGCGGTGCTTGAGGTACGCGGCGAGGTTTTCATGAGCCGGCCGGATTTCGAGCGCTACAACGAAAAGCAGCGTGCGCTGGGACGGGCGACCCTGGTCAATCCGCGCAACGGCGCGGCAGGGAGCATCCGCCAGCTCGATCCGGCCATGGCGGCCGAGCGGCCGCTGTCCTTTTACGCCTATGGTCTGGGAGAAACCCGAGGCTGGCCATTGCCCGCGACGCACAGCGGCGTGCTCGATGCGCTGGCGGCTTGCGGCCTGCCGGTCTGCGAGCATCGCGCGGTGGTGCAGGGCGCCGACGGACTGATCGCGTTTCATGCCCGCATCCGCGAGGCGCGCGACGCCCTGCCTTTCGACATCGACGGCGTCGTGTACAAGGTGAATTCGCTGGCGCTGCAGCAGCGCCTGGGCTTCGTCACGCGCGAGCCGCGCTGGGCCGTGGCGCACAAGTATCCGGCCGAGGAGGCGCTGACCACGGTCGAGGCGATCGAACTGCAGGTCGGCCGCACCGGGGCCATCACGCCCGTCGCGCGGCTGGCGCCGGTTTTCGTCGGCGGCGTGACGGTGACCAATGCCACGCTGCACAACGAAGGCGAGGCGCGGCGCAAGGATGTGCGGATCGGCGATACGGTGATCGTGCGGCGCGCCGGCGACGTGATTCCCGAGGTGGTCTCGGTGGTTCTCGACAAGCGGCCGATGAAGGACCGCGAGCATCCGCTGCATCCGCCCTTCGCGCTGCCGAAGACCTGCCCGGTTTGCGGTTCGGCGATCGAGCGGCCCGAGGACGAGGCGATCGCCCGCTGCACCGGCGGCTTGTTCTGCCCGGCGCAGCGCAAGGGCGCCCTGCTGCATTTCGCCAGCCGGCGCGCGATGGACATCGAGGGCCTCGGCGACAAGCTGACGGAACAACTGGTCGACAATGCCATCGTCAAGACGCCGGCGGACCTCTACAAGCTTGGCCTGCTGGCCATGGCCAACCTCGAGCGCATGGCCGAGAAGTCGGCAGGAAATATCCTGACCGCAATCGAAAAAAGCAAGACGACGACGCTGGCGCGCTTCATCTTCGCGCTCGGCATCCGCAATGTGGGCGAGGCGACGGCGAAGGATCTGGCGCGCCATT